>CAYGIM010000037.1:0-7054 GCA_964349895.1 uncultured Candidatus Peribacteria bacterium
GTGTAGTAGGACGTATGAATTTGGGACAGATTCTCGAGGCCCATCTGGGTTGGGCATGTGACAAGCTTGGTATCAATGTAGCATCACCAGCACTCGATGGTATCAAATCAACAGAGCTTTCTCATCTCATGCAGGATGCGGGACTGCCAGCAGACGGTAAGGTCCAACTCTATGATGGATATACTGGGGAGGCATTTAAGGAGATGACGGTGGTCGGTATGGGTTATATGTTTAAACTTCACCATTTGGTTGAGGACAAGATCCACGCACGAAGCGTCGGACCATACTCACTGGTTACGCAGCAACCACTTGGAGGTAAGGCACAGCATGGTGGACAGAGGTTCGGAGAGATGGAGGTTTGGGCACTCGAGGCATATGGAGCAGCGTACACGCTGCAAGAGATGCTTACGATCAAGTCAGATGATGTCCGTGGTCGTACCAAGGCATACGAGGCAATCGTAAAGGGTGAGCAGATCAAGAGCACCAATATCCCAGCCAGCTTTGAGGTACTTATCAAGGAGTTGCAGAGTCTGGGGCTACGCGTAGATCTGTTGACGCAAGAAGAGTTGCAGGAGTCGGCGATAGATGAGAATGCGATTTTAGATGTCGACGATGTCGAAGAGGAGTAAATTACCTAAAATGCAATACCAACCAAACATGTTGTCATTGCGAGTACCCGAAAGCAATCCATCTGAAAAAACCACACTGGATTGCCACGTCGAATACTCCTCGCAATGACATAGAGAAATTGAACATATATAACCTTTAAACTACTCATATGGTACAAGTCACAAAAGGTAATTTCCCTCTCGACTTTACTGCAATATCTATCTCTATTGCCTCGCCGGAAGACGTCATGTCTTGGTCCTATGGTGAAGTGGTAAAGCCTGAGACGATCAATTATCGTACTCAAAAACCTGAGCGTGGTGGTCTCTTTTGTGAGCGGATCTTCGGTCCGACAAAAAACTGGCAGTGCTCATGTGGAAAATACAAGCGTGTTCGCTATGAAGGCGTTGTATGTGAAAAATGTGGAGTAGAGGTAACGCGCAGCATCGTACGTCGTGAACGTATGGCACATATCAAGCTGGCGGTACCGATCTCTCATATCTGGTATCTTCGCTCAAGCCCGAGCTGTATTGGTCTTCTCTTGGATCTTCCGGTCAAGCAGATCGAGCAGGTGATCTACTTTGCTTCGTACATCATCACTTCAGTCGATGATGAAGCAAAAAAGAAAGCAATTCTCGACCTCGAGCAGAGCAACAAAGATATCAGTCATGCACTGAAGCAGGAGTATACTGATAAGACAAAGAAGCTTACCGGTAAGGCTATGCAGGCCGAGAAAGATGCGCTTATGGAAGAGTTCAACACCCGGCTCGAAGAAGCTCAGGAGAGTTTCGTAAAGACCAAAGACCAGCTCAAGGCACTCAAGGTATCTACGGTTATTACTGAGATCGAGTATCGTGATCTCGCTATGAACTTTGGTCACGTATTCTCAGCAAGCATCGGAGCTGAGGCAATCCGCGAGTTGATCGACAAGATAGATCTTGCTGAGTTTGCTGAAGCACGAGAAGACGAGCTAAAAAAGACGACAGGTCTCAAGCAGAAAAAGATCATCAAGCGTCTGCGCTTGGCTTCTGGCTTGCTACGTAGCAGCGTGAAGCCTGCATGGATGGTGCTTACAGTACTGCCAGTTATTCCACCAGATCTTCGACCTATGGTACAGCTCGATGGTGGTCGATTTGCAGCTTCTGATCTCAATGATCTGTATCGACGTGTGATCAACCGAAACAATCGTTTGAAGAGGTTGCTCGAGATCGGTGCACCAGAGGTGATCTGCCGAAACGAGAAACGTATGCTACAAGAAGCCGTTGATGCGTTGCTCAATAGCGATGCTCGTATCGGAAAGACGACCTTCAATGCTGCAGAGCGACGCAAGCTCAGATCACTTTCTGATATGCTCAAGGGTAAGCAAGGTCGTTTCCGCCAAAACCTTTTGGGTAAGCGTGTTGATTACTCTGGCCGTAGTGTAATCGTAGGTGGTCCAAACTTGAAGCTGGATCAGTGTGGTCTTCCAAAAGAGATGGCTCTCAAGCTGTTTAAGCCATTTGTGATCGCTCTTCTCATGAAGGAGGGATACGCGTACAACCTCAAGATGGCAGAGAAGGTGATGCAGTCACAAAGAAAAGAGGTTTGGGATATCTTGGAGCGTGTGACAAAAGATCACTATGTGCTTCTCAATCGTGCTCCTACGCTCCATCGTCTTGGTATCCAGGCTTTCAAGCCAGTACTTATAGAAGGTAAGGCGATACAGATACATCCTTTGGTATGTTCTGCCTACAATGCCGACTTCGATGGAGACATGATGGGTGTCCACGTACCGCTTTCTGAGAAAGCGCAGATCGAGTCTCGACTGCTCATGGCTGCAAACAAGAATCTGCTCAAGCCATCGAGCGGAGATCCTATTACCAAGCCAACACAAGACATGGTTCTTGGTTGCTACTACCTGACCAAGATTTTTGGTAATGATGAGCCAAGTGCTACCTTTGCAAACAAAGAGGAAGCAATCCTCAGCTATGATTGCGACAAGATCGGTCTCAACGAAAAGGTTCGAGTGAGGATTGATGGACAGACAGTAGAAACATCTGTAGGACGTGTACTTTTCAATGAGATTGTTCCACCAAGCATCGGCTATATCAATCGTGAGATGGGCAACAAGCCACTTTCTCAGCTTATCAATGAGGTGTTTAACAACCTCGGAAAAGAGATTACATGCCAGCTGTGTGATGACCTCAAAGATCTTGGATTTAAGTATGCGACCGTATCTGGTATTACGATGAGTTACTTTGATCTCTTGGTGCCGATAGAGAAAGAAGAGGTGATCCGTGAGACAACTGATAAGATCAAGCAACTAGGAAACTATTACTGGAGAGGTCTTGTCACTGATGAGGAGCGTTTCAACTATACGATTAAGCTATGGGAGGAGGCGAAGAAGACAATCTCAAAAGCCATGCTTGGTTGCTATCCTGAGAACAATCACATCTCATTGATGGTAGAGAGTAATGCCCGAGGTACTTGGGAAAATATTACTCAGATATCTGGTATGAAGGGTCTGGTTGCAAACCCTGCTGGAAAGACGATCGAGCTTCCGATCAAGTCAAACTTCAAGGAAGGTCTTACGATCATCGAGTACTTCAATGGTGCTCCTGCAGGACGTAAGGGTAAGGTAGATACGGCGTTAAATACTGCCAACTCTGGTTACCTGACACGAAGACTGGTGGATAGCGTACAAGATATCTTGGTCAAGGAGAATGATTGTGGTACCAAGATAGGGCGTATTATGACCAAAGACTCATCGTCACTCTTTGATGATAAGTTTGTAAGTGCATTGTTTGGACGCGTGCTTATCGATGACCTGGTCGATGAGGATACAGGTGAGCTTTTGGTCTCACGTGGTCAGATGGTCGACTGGCATATGATGCAAGAGATTCGCGACAAGAAGTTTACCAAGGCTGTCATCCGCAGTGTGATGTACTGTCACGTAGATAATGGTGTATGCCAACTCTGCTATGGTGCTGATCTGGCTGACAATGAGATGGTGAAGATCGGTACCGCTGTGGGAGTAATCGCAGCCCAGAGTATCGGTGAGCCAGGTACCCAGCTGACCATGAACACCTTCCACTCCGGAGGTATCGCGTCTGAAGAGGATATTACCCAAGGTCTTTCACGTGTTGAGGAGATCTTTGAGGCCCGAACCCCAAAGACTCCATCAACTGTGACAGAGATCGAGGGACGTATCACTCTCAACAAAAAGAAAGATATTACTGAGATCCTCGTGAGTGCAGAAGAGATGGGAGAGGAAGAACTCGAGATCCTTACCAACTTTGCTCCTGTGGTCCATGTAGGAGATGATGTGAAGCAGGGACAAGTGGTGCTCAAGTCACAAGTGGACAAGACGACCGTAAAATCTACTGTGCTTGGTAAGATTATCAGTATCGACAGCGAGCGTGTCGTGATCGCACATAGCGAGTATGTCACCAAGACGTACCTCGTATCTCCACGTGTAAGTCTTCTCGTAGAAGACGGCTCGTATGTAAAAGCAGGTGAAAAGCTGACGATTGGTCACTTGGATCTGAGAAAGAATATGAAGATCCGAGGTGTAGGTAGTACGCAAGAGTACATCCTACGAGAGCTGCAAAACGTGTATACGATGCAGGGTGTGAAGATCAACGACAAGCACTTCGAGACGATCGTAAAACAGATGTTCTCAAAGGTTCGTATCGATGATCCAGCTGATTCTCTCTTCCTTGCTGGAGATGTGGTCAACTTCCTCAAGTACGAGGCAGAGCGTGAGCGTCTCAAGGCAGATGGACTTCGTCCTATGCATGGTGAGATCCTTCTTCTCGGACTCAGTAAGATCGCTTCTTACACGGATAGCTGGCTCTCAGCGGCATCCTTCCAGGAGACAATCCGTACTCTGGTCCGCGCAGCTGTCATCCGCAAGGTAGACAAGCTCCGAGGTCTGAAAGAGAACGTGATTATTGGACGGCTTATCCCAACTCACAAGGTCGCGTAGGTGTACGGATTTGAAAATGCGTTACTCCCGCGTTGACTGCGTCATTCGTTCCTCAACGTAGGGGTACTACGCCTCCTTCACTCCTTCCTTGTCGCCTTGGACTTAACAGCATTTTGAAACCCGTATGGAGGATTACCTCCGAACAGTAAAAAGCTCATATACATGAGCTTTTTACGTGCTGAAAAGATTGACTTTCCAAGCGCATACGCTACATTAAACAGGTGAGTACATAGCGGGTTGCTTTGTAAATTACTAATTGAATCAACTGTGCCAACGATTAATCAGCTCGTGCGCAAGCCGAGAAAGCAAAAGGTCTACAAGAGTAAATCTCCAGCACTTATCAAGTCTTGGAACTCTATCAACAATAAAGCGGTTCTTCCTCGCAAGGGAAACCCATTTAAGCGTGGTGTGTGCGTAAAAGTAACTACCACAACACCAAAGAAGCCAAACTCGGCCATCCGAAAGATCGCCAGAGTTCGTCTGACCAATGGTGTCGAAATCACGGCTTACATTCCGGGTGTTGGCCACAACCTGCAAGAGCACTCAATCGTCATGGTACGAGGAGGTCGTGCAAAGGATCTTCCTGGTGTCAGATACCATATCGTACGTGGTAAATTTGATACCGCTGGAGTGACCAATCGTCAGCAGGGACGAAGTTTATATGGTGCAAAGCGACCAAAGAAATAAGTAACTCCTAGACGTATACATCTATGCAAAAACGAATCAAAGTAATCCCAACCGGATCAAATCCTCGCATGGAAAAGTTTATTAACTATGTCATGGAGGAAGGTAAGAAGGCTGTTGCACGCAAGATCATCAGTGACTGCTTTGCGTATATCGCAAAAGAGTCAGGTAAAGATCCTGTTGCTGTGTTTGAAAAGGCCCTAGAAAATGTCATGCCAGATATCGAGGTTCGACCTCGCCGTATCGGTGGTGGTGTGTACCAGGTACCTACAGAGGTAAAGGCAGACAGACAGTTCTCACTGGCTTCTCGCTGGATCCTCACTGCAGCACGACACAAGAAAGGTCGTCCTATGTACTTCAAGCTTGCAAAGGAGCTTATGGAGGCATATGACAACGCTGGCGATGCTATCAAGAAGAAACAAGAGGTGCATCGTATGGCTGAGGCAAATAAGACATTTGCTCACTTGGCGAGATACTCGTAAATCTATTCAAAAAAAGACGGCTTAGCCGTCTTTTTTTGTGTGCCCCGTCATCCCGGACAAGAGAGTATTCGAACGCGATCCGGGATCCAGAAAGAAACCTTTGTGAACATAAAAGACCTGGATCCCCGATGAGTACTCAGGGATGACAGAGCTTTTTAAAACACACAGGGAAAAAGAGCTCGGACCACGTGGTCGGCTCTCTACACTTTTGTAAAACAGATTGGTTCAGTACATTCCTCCATAAAATGCGAGATAGAACAGGAGTGCAATCAAGCCAAAGGCGGCAAACAGCTCTCCTCGTTTTCTCTCCCCTATATCTGTACATACCCCTAGAACTAGGGGTAGCTGGATATACGCGCATGCAATCACGCGCGATATTTCTTTGGGGCTGCCTTGGTTATACATGAGCGCATACATACCAAGGGTGAATGCTATACTGAACAGCATCCAGGTGACTTGTCTCACGCCACAGAAGTTCCATAGGGTCCTTATGGTCGTGAAGAAGCCAGTTTTTAAACAAGCTACATATCTCATATTTATATTCCTCCTTTGCTTGAGGATTATAAGGAGAATAGGGTATAATACAAGTAGTATTTAAGCCTTTTATATGCGCATATGTATCGGTTCGGACCATGGCGGTTTTGAGCTCAAGAAGCAACTCATAGAGTATCTTGTCTCGGGTGGTCATGATGTCCATGATATGGGTGCTCAAGTGATGGATAGTACTGACGACTATCCTGACTTTGCTATACCGGTGGCCGAGGCAGTAGCCAAAGATCCGGCCTCTCGAGGAATCGTGATCTGTAGGAGTGGCGTAGGTGTTTGTATCGCAGCCAACAAGGTAAAAGGAATTCGCTCATACCTTGCTCTATCTGAGGAGATTTTGGGCAGTGCGTGTGCGCATGATCATATCAATGTGCTGGCCTTATCAGGAGATCATACCGCAGTTGATGACGCTATTCGTTACGTCGATATGTTTCTGAGTACACCTGTAGATCGTGACGCGAGACATGAGAGGAGGCTTAGGAAGATAGATGAGTATGAAGATGCACATCGGTAGCTTTAGCTATCGATGATGTCATTGCGAGGAGTACTCGACGTGGCAATCCATCTTCTATTATTCTGGATTGCTTCGAGTACTCGCAATGACATACATTTAGACATAACACTCAGACCTTTATGAATACAGTAAACAACACCTTAATTGTTCCAGCTATCCTCGAGACCGACATCCGTGAGGTCGAGAACAAGCTTCATGTGTGCGAGTCGATGGGCGAGTGGGTACATATCGATATATTGGATGGTAAGTTTGTAG
>CAYGIM010000038.1:0-7037 GCA_964349895.1 uncultured Candidatus Peribacteria bacterium
AATGTGGCTCGTTTGTTTCTGGCAAATTGCATATGGGTTGTGGTGATAGCTCTAGGCACCGCTGATGTAGTCAGCGGTTGTCATTGCGAGGAGGCTTTTGCGACGTGGCAATCCAGGTATTATATTGCAACAGCTGGATACTTTCTCTCGTGAGACAGCCAAGTCTACGTTCAATGACAATAGCCTCTTTTACATTATTTCTATTAGTATAGAGACGAAAATGCAATGGGAAAGAGCCCTGTTGTAAATATCATACCCTATGCTATCGTCTCTAGTATCGTTGACCCGTATATTATGAAGAAGATAGCTCGAGAGTGGATCAGGTGGTATCTGACGAAGCTTGCAAAATACAAGCTCAAGAAGATCAATCCGGTAGTAATCGGTATTACCGGAACCTTTGGCAAAACGGGCATGAAGGAGTTCCTTGCCCAGGCGCTGAGCGGATTTAAAACAGTAAAAGCTCCTCAAGGAAGCTACAACTCTGAGTTTGGCATTCCTCTCATGATACTAGGCCAGACCTCTCCTATGAACCACAGCGTTGCTGATTGGTGGGGGCTGATCGTCCGAGCGACTAAAGACGCTTTTTCTCCAGAAGTCTATGATCTCTTGATCGTAGAGATGGGTGTAGATCGACCTGGCGATATGGATGCTCTGCTTACGATCATTACTCCTCAGATCTGTATCTATACGTCGGCAGCAAAGATGCATGTGGGAGAAGACAACTTTGCGACCCAAGAAGAGTCGATGAAAGAAGAAGCAAAGGCACTTCACGCGACCTGGAAGCATGGCGGGACGATTGTCTACCATGCAGACTATGAACAACTAAGACAGGAGTTCTCATCATACTCCGAGCGTGTACTGACCTATGCACTTGATCATGATGCTTCTATGCAGGCTCATGATATCAAACAATCCCTACGCGGACTTTCTTTTGAAGTGGCGTATCTAGGGCAGCAGTATCATATAGAGACACCTATCCTAGGAAGACATCATATTGGTCTATTTATGGGC
The DNA here is from genome assembly GCA_964349895.1 of uncultured Candidatus Peribacteria bacterium. Lineage (GTDB taxonomy): Bacteria > Patescibacteriota > Gracilibacteria > CAYGIM01 > CAYGIM01 > CAYGIM01. The sequence continues at coordinate 1,012 of CAYGIM010000038.1, forward strand.
GTCTACTTGGTCGGGCAGCTCGTGGGAATCCCGCTCGATAAGTTGATTCTTGAGAGCTCATTGCTTACATTACCCCCAGGAAGGATGACGGTGTTTGACGCTATCAATCAGTCTACGATCCTCGATAGTAGTTATAACAGTGGTCCTCACGCCACCAAGGCGGCACTTGATACACTCAAAGAAGTAGCTACGGGGCGCAAGATCGCATGCCTAGGACAAATGAACGAGCTCGGACCCGAGACCGTATCGGATCACCGTGAAGTTGGGCGCTATGCTTCCTTGTGTGCGGATGTGATCATAGGTGTTGCACCTCTTGCTCGCGTAATCGTAGAAGAAGCAGAGAAGATGCAAAAAGAATCATACTACTTCGAGACGTCACTTGAGGCAGCAACATTTCTCAAGACATATCTGAAGCCCGGAGACACGATGCTCGTAAAGGGCTCACAAAATCAGGTGCGTCTCGAACGACTGATCGCACAGCTTCTCGCGAACCCAGAAGATACAAAGCGCCTGACTCGCCAGGGCAAAGAATGGTCACATATCTCATAATGATACACAGATGGCTCTAGGCACGTGGGGTGCTCTTTACAAAGACCTTTCTCCCATTCAACACATCTTGGTTCAGATTGCTCAATCTCAGCACCCTCACGCTATCTTGCTTACGGCTAGAGATGTGTTGCTTGATCGCGATATCTTGGAGCTGCTAGCGCAACAATATATATGTAGTGAGAAAACAGCTTGCGGTACTTGCGGTCCGTGCCAGCAGCTCTATCAAGGAACGTATCTCGACTTGATAGTGGTGCCCGAGACTGAGCTAACGATTACGATAGAGACGATTCGGCGGATCGAACATATGATCTCCGAGACCACTCTGTCGGGGCGACGCGCATTGCTTCTGCCTGATCTGAGCAGACTAACTCATGATGCTGCACATGCTTTTCTCAAGACTTTGGAAGAACCAGTATCTGATCTTCTCATCTTGGCGACCACTACGCATGTAGACGAACTTCTTCCAACTATTAGGTCACGACTTCTGGAGGTCTCGCTTCCTGCGCTTTCTCGTGATCAGATCTGTGCCTTCTTGGTAGCACAGAGCTTCGCGACTCTGGAGGAAGCAGAAGAGTCATATCTCTTAGCCCGAGGAGACATAGCGGTGATACGTGACATCGCTCTCAATCCAATGCAACGAAAAGAGTTCAAAGAAGAACTCGCCTGGATGGATACAGTGTTTTCGTCTACAACTTCTCGCAATGAGCGGTATCGTTTATTCACTGCCTTCCTAGAGAAGCGTGAACTTTCTGTCATCATCAAACGACTGCTGCACTATCTACAAGACCGAGACGATATTTCGTGGGAGAAACGTGGCTCTTTGATTGAGGCACTCGAAAAAGCATATATACTACGAGAGAAGCATGTCCAGAGAAAGCTCATCACAGATTATCTTTTCGAATCCATAGAGCCATTTATATGCCATCTCGTACCATCCTAACTCGTCTTGCTTGTTGTCTGGTCACTCTCGGGTGTCTCGTAAGTTTGAGTGCTTGTTCTGGACAGAAGTCTCCACCTCTGACACTTAGTGGATCAATATTGCCTGATGTGTTACCACAGGCGTCTTCTTCTGACATCACCAAGAAGGCTCGGGAGTATCGAGACAAAGAACTCTATACCGAGTCGCTCTTTTGGTATGATCAGGTGGTAAAGAAAGAGGGTAAGACACCACCTGTTTTGCTCGAGATTGCACAGGTATATGCTGACATGGATCGTATAGACAAGGCCATCAGTATTCTTGCGGATTGCACCAAGCAGATTCCCAACTGCGAAGCCTATCAAGGCATTCTAGATCTCTATCTGCTTCGAAAGGGTGGTACCACTCCCATCATACCTTCTGCCGGTAAGCCATATTCTGAACTCATCAAGGGTGTGCAGAAGTTGTATAAAGGCGACCTTTCTGATCTTGGACAGGCGTGGGAGAAGTCGGCTGCTGAGTCAAAGCAGACTATATATGCAGCTTACGCCGCGGCATTTTTGGACGTAGAGAAGAAAGCTGGAGTATTTTCTGAGGTTAGTCCCGCGTATCGTTATGTGTTGTATGCAAAAGTTGCCCTCGATCATAAGGAGTATCCTCTTGCGGCACTGCTTGCAAAAAAGGCCGTAGAGCTTCGTAAAGAATATGTTGATGCCTGGGTAGTTCTTGGCTATTCGTACTATCACATGGGAACATTGCCGCAGGCCAAGAGCGCGCTGATAGCAGCATCAGGACTTGATCCTCTTCATCCCCAAGTGCTCTATCTTCTTGGGCTCACACACATGCGTTTGGGAAGTAGAGCGGATGCGATATCTGCTCTGGAAAAAGCGTACCATCAAAAGTACGAACCTAAAGCTCGCTTAGTCGAGGCTCTTTCTTCTCTCTATATAGAGGATAAACGCTATGAGAAGGCGGCTATGCTCTATGAAGATCTCTGGTCGACATCGGCCCCAAAAACCAGTGATGAGTATGTCCATCCTATCAACATATATCTCACTTACCTTCACGACACAGCCAAGGCAGAACTTCTCGCAAAGAACTCGGAAAAGCTTTTTCCTACAGATGCCATGACCTACAACCTTCTTGCGTGGGTTGCGATTGCTCAAAAAGACTTTGACCGAGCCCTCGACTATACAGACCGAGCTCTCAAGATAGATCCTCAGCTACAGGCAGCTCTATACAATAGAGCTCAAGCGCAAGATGCTCTTGGATACAAAGAAGAAGCCCTCTCATCATATGAGAAGGCGTATGCTATCGATCCTGAGTCCTCGCTTGGAAAGGAGGCTCAAAAACAATTACATCTCCGTTAGGGTATCGATATCGTCACCGGTAATAGGAGTTCTGGTAGTACTAGGAGTACTTGGCGGTGTAGATGGTGCTGGAGGTCTTGGGCTTGACGTCTGGCTACTTGGGAATGGACGCCTTTGCTGATTGGGAGATATGGGTGGTCTTCGCTTGTCATACGAGTAGCTTCTTTGGGATTGTGGCGGTGCAAACTCTGAGCGTCTTCCTCCGCCTGATTCCTCTGACTCTACGAGGAGAGGGATCAAGAGTGGACGGCGATGCGTCTTTTGCATGATGGCTTTTCCCATATCGTGGCTGAACTCATCTTTGAGCCAGCGTGAGTCTTTTGATCCTGTTCGGATCAAGGTCTCATATGACTGCTTGGCTTTGCGGATAAACTCTGCCATCAGGGTATGAGATTCTTCGGTATAGATGAAGCCCTTCGTATAGATCTTTGGGGCCCCGAGGAGCTCCATGGAACCTCCGCGAACCTTGAGTACGATGATCACGACACCGTCACGAGAGAGTATCTTTCGCTCATTCATGACCCTGGTATCTGACATCGCTTCTGTCTTTCCATCTACGATACAGAATCCAAGATGAATCCGCTCTTTGCTAGCAGTTACAACGCGATCTTTGAGAAGAAGTACTTCACCGTTGTTGGAGAGAAAGATGTTCTTTTCTGGGACCTTCATCTCGACGGCCAGATCCTTGTGGGTATGGCGCATATATAGCTCACCGTGGACGGGCAAGAAGTACGTCGGTCGCATGATATCGATCATCATCTTGAGATCTTCAGCACTTGCATGACCTGAGGTGTGCAGATCGTGAGCAAAGTTTGCTACCACTTTGGCACCTAAACCATAGAGCTTGTTCACAATTCCAATAAATGCCTTTTCATTACCCGGGATAGGACTTGCAGAGACGATGACAGTATCTCCAGGTTTTACTTGGACATGCGGGTGTGACTTGTTTGCCATACGTGCGAGCCCTCCCATTTCTTCACCCTGGCTTCCCGTGGTAAGGATACATACTTTATCGTCGGGTGCTTCTTCGGTATTTTTGGTTACGCGTTTGATGTGACCAGCTGGCGCACTGATATAGTTGAGCTCTTTTGCCATGATGATATTTGTCTCCATACTACGTCCGTTGACGTAGATAGTACGACCATAGCGAACGGCGATATGGATCATGTCTTGGATACGCCCGATGTTGGTGGAAAATGCCGTGATGATGATACGCTTTTGCGCACTAGCAAAGACTTTTGAGAGCGCCTCTGAGATATCTTTTTCGGACTTGGTGTGACCACTACGCGTAGCATTAGTACTGTCCGAGAGCAAGAGGTCAACTCCTTTATCTCCTATAGTGCGTAGATAATCGAGATCCGCGGGCTCGCCATAGGTTGGCGTAAAGTCAAACTTGAAGTCTCCCGTATGCACGATTCTTCCATGAGGCGTCGTCAAGACAACACCTGCGGCATCTGGTATCGAGTGATTTACCGGAAAGTACTCAAAGGTGAAATATTGGCCAGCCTTTACGGGTACTTTTACTGCGGTCTCCACGAGTTTGGATTTGTCGAGGATCTTGAACTCATCGAGCTGCTTGGTCACCATACCAAGTGTCATCTTTGTTCCCCATACGGGTGGAAAGTCGAGCTTGGGAAGGATGTGCTTGAGAGATCCGATGTGGTCCATGTGACCGTGGGTAAGGATGATACCCTTGATCATATGCTTTTTGGGGATCAGGGATGTGACATCGGCTATCAGATAGTCGATACCGAGCATATCATCGTCAGGAAACTCCATACCGCAGTCGATGATGACGATCTCGTCTTTGTACTCATAGACTGACATGTTGATACCGATTTGCTCGAGCCCTCCGAGGGCATAGATCTTTACGGCATCTTCTTTTGCAGGAGCAGGCGTATGTACTACAGGGGTTGGCGCCGGCGACTCAAGTGGAATCGGGGCTGGATGTGGTGTTTGTGTTGTTTGTTCAGTGACTTGTTCACTCATAACAGGAAGTATCTAAAAATAAAGTAGTCTCAAATGATGGAAGATCAGACGAAAAAGTGATGATTTGTATCGTATCGTGTGGTATGCACACATCCTTTTCCGATATCTTTTGGGTTGCCATGGGTTATCTCTTGGATAACAAATGGTCTTATATTCATGGGGTATACTGTTTTGGCATCGATATGCTCCTTTTGAAGCAAAATCTTATACAAAAAACCCCGAAACTGGATACATTGTACCGTATAGGAGGGGGAAAAGTCAAATCCCAACCACCCTGATTCTGAAATATGGAGATATCGCTCCATGGATGGTCAGATGGGTGGAGTGTGATACACTGCTCATGATAAACGAGCATAATAGAGTATATTAAGAATATTATTGAGAATTGTATGAACCAGCCGCAAAAAAGGCCTCCATTTTTTAAAAAAGGACCAGGAAATCGTCCGGTAGATCCAAAGAAAAAGCGCTTTATCCCAAACAGAACGGTGTTTAAGTCCGGGGCTATCGTAATGCGCAAGAATGAGGAGGTAGGATATGAGTTCCTCCTCATATATCGGGGACGTCAGAAGGATTGGGCATTCCCCAAGGGAAGCCCAGAGCAAGGAGAGAGCCTTCTAGAGACCATGGTGCGAGAGGTACAAGAAGAGACCGGCATCCACGTCCGTCCGCTTACCAAGCTTCCAAATATGACCTACTCTAGTGTCTATGAGGGGCGGGCTATAGTGCACATGTACTTGGCGGTAACTAGTGATGCTCATCAGAAGCTCAAGATCGAGCGTGAGCGCGATGTGCTCATGTGGGTACCTCTGGATGCTGTCGACAAGGTACTGAGCCATATGAATCTACGCGTTTATTTCAAGAATCTTCGCGAGAGAATCATTGAGATATTCAATCGAGAGCTACAGGGCGAGCTCTCGTAGTGCTTCTTCGGTTACAAAGAAACGATTGGGAAGCTCTTTGCCTTGAAAGACCAAGGTGAGGGGGCAGTCCCCTTTCGCTTCGGCAAGTTTTGACTTAAGCACAGCCAAACGTTCTTTTGAGTACTCGGTGATATCTACTGATACTGCTTCCAGAGTTTCTTGCTCGCGTGCTTCTATGATTTCTTTGATGGGCGGTGGCCCATACAGACCATCTGCTTTGGCATTTTCTACCATGCTAACAAAGTTGATCTTCTTGAGCTCATCGACACTGCACTGCAGGGT
>CAYGIM010000039.1:0-6972 GCA_964349895.1 uncultured Candidatus Peribacteria bacterium
TAGTAAGTGTACTCTTAAATTATACATTAAGTTACTACTAGTTTCAACGAACTTTAAAAGATCTTTAAAGTCCGCAGAGTTCCACACAGATAAAAAGCTTCCTAATATAGGAAGCTTTTTACACAATAGTTAATTCTTTAGTTTCCTTCATGAAACACAGCCTCATCGATCTCTGGCTCTTCGAGATACTGCTCGTTCTTTGTCTTGGCCATATCGGCCGCATCTGTCTGATTGCCACCCTTGATCAGATCCCAGATCTGATACGCCGTCCACATGATCTCGCGACGCATTGCTGTAGGGATAGCGAGGAAGTTGCTGTGAGTGATGACGTGGTGAGAACTATGAACATCTTGATACAGTTCTGTTTCGCTCTGCATGTGTTTGTGTATTAGGAAGTGTCGATACGTCACACTGACATATCGTACTATTCTCCCTTATTTGCTCGGCCTGGTGCAAACCTCAGGCGCACACTTCGCTTGACGTCATCCCACTCTTTGAATCCTAATATATTACTGATCAGACAGAAGATCAGGACAAAAGCCACGCCTGATACCGACATACGGATGAGAGCTTGTATGAGTGGCGTGCCTTCTAGGTGTAGGTATGTGAAAGGCCAGAGGCAGAGGGCAAGCAAAGCCGTAAGCACGACGTACTTCTTGATAAAGCTATTGAGCAAGTTCCAGTTGATACTCTGGATACGCTTGTGAAAGAAGAAGTAGAGAAGGATACACTGTAGGATACTGACAAAAGCAAAGGAGATCGCAAGCCCATAGACCTCCAGCCCTAGAACAATAGCAAATAGATACGAAAAGATCGCGGAGACCACAACCGATATCAAGCTGATCCAAAATGGCACCCAGGTCTCTTTGTACGAAAAGAACGCTTTGGTAATGATAGGTATCAATGACTGCGGTATGATCGAGAGACAAAATATCTGGAGCGCCACGGCAGCAATCATGACATTTGAGATATTATCTACAAACTTGCCTCGGCCAAATACGAGGTAGATCAGATCAGTAGAATTGAACACAAAAAATAGCATGATAGGCGTTACGAGGTACAAGACTTGAGCAATCAGCTCTCGGATCTTTGCCTCTACCTTGATGTGCTCGTCGAGAGAAACGTACTCAGATATCACGACAAACGATGCTATGGATATCGGAAGACCGATCAAGCCTATAGGCAAGAATATGACGTTCTGTAGAAGGTTTATGAGGGTGATACTACCCGATGTAAGCATTGCTCCTATCACAGTATCGATCAACAGAGCGACCTGATTGACAGATGTTGCCAAGACGCGTGGGACAGCAAGTTTGAGAAGAGTTGAAAGCTCAGCAGAAAAAGCATCGAATCGAACACTAACTTTGTACGATATGGCTCGCATGCCAAATGGAAGCTGGACGAGAGCATGAAACATCGCCCCGATAACCACACCCATCGCAACCCCATAGACACCCCATGATGGAAGCAAAAAGACGATACCTATGATAATACCGACATTGTAGAGGATCGGCGAGATGCTGTAGCTGATAAAGTTCCTCTCTACGCACAAGTAGCTACCGATCACCGTGCTCAAGGTAAAGAATATAGGAGAGAGTAGCATGATACGGGTCAGATCCACCGTCATCGCCTGCATCGGCGCACTAAACCCACCGGTAAGGATAGGCACCAAGTAGGGCGCAAAGACAAAGATCAGCAGGGAGATAGCCAGTACCCCGATGCTAAATACCACCAAAAGGGTCTGGACCAGGGAGTGGTAGACGTCTGCATGCTTTTTCTTGAAGTCCGTGAAAAGTGGTATCAAGAGGGCCATACCAGCACTCACCACCAGCACATTGTAGATAAAGTCTGGGATGCGGAAGGCTGCGTAATACGCATCCAGGGGGTTTATCTCTCCCTGACTGATCGCACCAAAATGGTAGGATAAAAGGATATCTCTGAGGAAACCCACCACCCTACTGACAAGGGCGGCAAGTGATAGGATAATAGTAGAACGCAAGACCGCTTTGAGCATATATTTTATTCGAAGAATTCCTGTAACAAATTGCGTATATGTTACGTTTAAGCTGTTGCAATATACCCATTACTCTATCATGGCTTTACCTGAAAACAAATTAAATCCTCTGTACGTTGCGTACGAAGATCTTCAAGAACGTGAAGAGGAGTTTTCTGTGTTCTGCAAAAAAGTCTTCTCAGAAGATCATGAGCGCATGGCGTCAAAAGGTGAACGATTGTTCCATCTGGTAGCAAGAAAGCATGCACCCGACAGGGTCAGTCTATGGGAAAGAATAGCATCACACTTCACGATGCTAGGTGAAAATCTCACCGTAGGCCGCTGGGGTAGTATATCTCAGACCGTGGTAAGTGCCTCCCTCATCGTCTTTATCATCATCCTCACCACGATCGGTAAGACAGAGGCATCGATCGGCAAGCTGACAGTTACACAAGGTAGTGCTATCATCCACCGCGGATCAGACAGCTTTACCACCAACACAAACGCCGACCTCCGTGTAGGCGATTCGGTAGAGATGGACGGCACGTCTGAGGCCAAGATCAACTTCTTCAACGAAGCCGAGACCGCGATCAACTCAGACACAAAGGTAGAGATCAACGAGGTCTTGTATCAAGGTGACCAGAAGAAAGACGGCGTTGTCGCACTCGCTCTCGAGTACGGCTCGATCAAAAACTCACTGCCAAACTCTACCGGCACAGACCCGGACAAGACAATGCGACCAAAGGTAGAGATCAAGACACCAAAAGGCACGATCGAGGCAAAAAAGTCGACCGTATCTGTTGAGGTCGACAAAGCCGGAGCTACAAAGGTATCTGCCAAGTCACAGACGATCACGGTAAAGACCAAAGACACCGAGGTCAACTCACAGCCACTCACGCTCACAATCACTGATGCAGATGAGCCTCAGGCACCAGAAGGTCCCAAGACTCAGGAGCAAAATGGCAACAAAAATACGGTTACTACACCAAAACCAGTTGTTGAGTCAAAGAAACCCGCAGCTCCCGTGACTAAAAAGTCTGTATTTAGCAAAGAAACCGCTCAGACATTTGTATCTCGTGCCTCATTTGCAGAGATCAAGCTCAGCCAGATAAAAAAGGCCCTCGATAGAAACGATATGGACACCGCGATCCGCAACGCTCTGGACTACGAGCAGCGCGTGAATGGACTGATCCACTTGATCAACCCTACGATCATCGTCGAATCTACACCGAGATCACAGCGCTCTGATCTCAAGTCGATCCTCAGCAGCGATGCTATCTACGTACTGAGCTCTCTGGTCGAGAACACACCAGTACCAAACGATACCATCCTCACCGCAAGCATGATCATCAAGGTCTCAGATATCTTGCGCGAGCGCAACAACATCATCTACGCACTCAATGCAGCAGGTGCTAATGGATCAGATAAGTAAGAAGCCAAGCAGTTGCCGCACCGATAATCGGCAGTGTGAGGTTGTCATCAAAAGAAAATCTACCAATACGAAGTGGTAGTGTCTCAAACAAGAGCGCTACTACGGAGACCAAGAACGCAACAGGTAGAGGCAAAAACACAGCAACCACAACAGTAGAAGCAACCACCCCAGCAAGATATGCTTCGAAGTGTTTTGCTGCGTTCCAAGGAAGTGAGATCCTCGAGAAATAGCTACCCACTATTGTCGCGACGGCATCCCCCACCGTCAAGATAGCAATGCCGGCAAGCGCCGCGCGCTCAGGAAAAAACTGATACGTGATAGCTACGCCCAGCACCATATAGACAGCACCTCTACCTGGAAATGAAGCGGCTTCATCGACGCGCCCAAAAATCTGAGCCGCGCGTGATAGCAGAGTCTGAGGATACATTGTAGCAAAGCTCCCCAAGACAACGCCTACAAGTGCGAGCACAAAGAGAAAGCCTGCAGAGATCACACCGAGATAGAGACACACCAGGGCACCGAGGCCGCAGACCATATGCACAATCTGGCGGCGCAGCTCGAGAAGAGAGCTGAGCTTGTGCCACATACTTAGGACAAGTGGTGAATCTTTAAGAGACCCGGACAACACCGAGGCGATCAAGAGCCCTAGCAAGAAGCCAGAGAGCACGTCGGAGAGATAGTGGACACCAAGCACGACACGCGAGACCAAGACGAGAAAAGCCAGCACGGCGTAGCTATAGGTGATAAGCCGGCTTCGTGTCAGATAGCTAAAATACATCATCACGCCCCCCAAAAGAGCATGCATAGAAGGAAAGCTATTGTTGACCTCAGGCAAGATAGGCGGCAAACCAAGTACTATGAAAGGCCGCGTGATCTCCGTGAGATCTTTGAGAAAATGTCCCAGCACTACGAGAGCGACGATGGATACAAGCAATGAGGCTACGTGACGCCGAAAGCAGAACACATACCAGATCACAAGTGCGATGCTGGTTGTAAAAAATACCGGTTCGGTTATCCAGAAAAAAAATGAAGATAAGGGAAGAAAAAGATAGTAAAACGCGACCACACTCGAAGGACTAAACAGCCACCCGAGTGTTGCAAGCAAAACGAGGACCGCAAGAACCGGTACCAAGATAGAGATAATCCAGTGGGTACCTGCCCCCGAAACGTCCGGCTTACGGTTATGATACAGGTAATGTTTTCTATACATACGATCGATTCATAATGAAGGTATTGTATATCTGTTTGTCTTGCAATAACAGAAAAAAGCGAATAAGGTTCTCTATATATTTACGGTCCACCTATCATGCATCGTATCCTCAAAAGCACCCAGACGTACATCAGTCTTGCCCTCCTCCTCACGCTGACAACCATGAGCTGTGAGGCTGCATACTTCTCCGATGTATCACCAACAAATCTCCAGTATCAAGCTATCGAGTACCTGCGCTACAAAGGCAGCATCGGTGGCTACTCTGACGGAACATTTAAACCAAACAAGCGCGTAAACAAAGCAGAAGCGCTCAAGATCACCCTACAGGCTCTGGGTATATCCGAGGCAAAACCATCGGGCGCACTCCCCTTTTCGGACATCAAGTCTACTGATTGGTTTACACCTTGGATCATCAGTGCATACAACCAAAAAATCATCACGGGCAATCCCGATGGGACATTTAACCCCGGCAAAGATGTAAACCGCGCCGAGCTGCTCAAGATGATCTTTATGGCCGCAGGAGAAAAAGTCAGCAGCAGCAGTCTTCCCTCTATGATCGTGGATGTAAAAAAGGAATCTTGGTACGCACCCTATATCGCCAAGGCGATCGACCTGGGGATGGTGACTCTGACCGAGGACGGATTTTCACGACCAGAAGAAGCGCTCAGTCGCGGAAGTGTCGCATTTACTGTCTACTCGTATATAGCACATCGCAACAAGGTCACGATAGACAACGCGCTCAGATCCGCGGAGACCAAGCTCGTAGCTGCGACCGATCAACTCTCAGCCGAAAAACTTGATGCAGCACTCGCGACCGTAAAAGAAGCCATCAAGGCACTCGCGACAGCACGCGAGCTCGGCACAGGTGACAACATACTCGAAGATTCTTATACAGTTTCGCAAGGATACCAGATGTACATCGAAAGCCTGATCTTGGTAAAGAGTGGCAAGAAAGACGACGCAAAATCCAAGCTCGCCGATGTAAAAAAAGTTCTCTCTACTCCTCGCCAGCCAGAGCTCGAGCCCCTCAGCTCGACCATCCTCGAGGCCGCGGATGTGCTGCTCAAGTCGATACGGTAGATTCAAAAGCCACATACAAAAAACACCGATCGGTGTTTTTTGTATGTCATTGCGAGTATTCGAAGTCGTTCGAGATCCTGAAGGGTCGGATCCTCAGACCCTTGAAGGGCAATCCAGGTATGGATTCTTTTCTGTCATTCCCTTGAAGAAGGGAATCCATAAAAAGGCTAAGGCAAAGATTAAGGTGAAGACTTAGGGCTAGGCAGTAGCCTAGAACGGCACCTCCTCGATACTGATCTCCTCTTTCTTAAACGGGTCAAACTCTACCTCAGCATGGTCTTGGGAGATTCCTCCATTGAGAGCTGTCTCTTTGAGCGGTTGGAATGGACGCTCACCGCTCGCATTCTTTGAGTCGAGCATACGAAAGTTCTCCAGTACGATCTCGGTCTTGTACTTCTTGTTGCCCGAGGGATCATCCCAGCTTCTGGTCTTGAGTCGGCCTTCGGCAAATACCAGTCCACCCTTTTTGGTGTACTGCTGTATGATCTCAGCAAGCTTTCCCCATGCGACGAGATTGTGATACTCTACCTCGTTTTGCTGGTTACCTTGTGCATCTTTGTACGTACGATTCGTCGCAATACTAAAACTAGCAACTGACTGCCCCGTAGGTGTCTGTCTCAGCTCAGGATCTTGAGTAAGTCGCCCAATGAGTTGGGATCTATTTAAATCTTGCATATGCAGATAGCATAAAAAAGTACTACCTACTACTTATACAGTGAGTGGAGTACTTGGCAATAGCATCGAGGGCGAATACGCCGAATACATTATTTATTCGGCAACCTCGGGTGTATCCGGACCGATATCTTGTGAAAACCACTTATACATAAGCCCAGATTGGTTCTTGTCTACCCGAAGAGTACTGACAGGGTAGGAGATATCCACATCTGCGGCTTGTAAGGCCTCGAACCATTCTTTCGTAATGAGAGACTTCAGAGCAATCCAGTTGGTTCCTGTCTTTACCCAAAAGCGTAGCTGACAGCTGACGTTGTTTGCACCAACCGTAAGTACCAAAAAGCTTGGTGCTGGTTCTTTTTCAATATCAGCGTGCTTCGCAACAACCCCCATAATAATCTCCTTCACCTGGTCGAGGTTTGCAGAGTAACTCACATCCATATTTATCATCACGCGGCGCATAGGGTTGGAGGTATACGTCGTAACCATACTCTCGATAAAGACCTTGTTTGGAATGATGATATCTTGACCATCAAGTGACTTGAGGACCAACGCTCTGCCGCCGACCTCTACGATGGTACCCAT
>CAYGIM010000040.1:0-6965 GCA_964349895.1 uncultured Candidatus Peribacteria bacterium
CAGCTATGAAAGAAGAGTCGATGGAGAAGATAAGACGTATTGTAGATCAGAGAACTGCAGCTTTGATCATGGAACTTTCAGCAGGCCAGGAAGAAGTCGCTGCGGCTATCGTCGATGAGCAAGAAACGGTAGAGAAAAAAGATGAGATCACATTGATGCTTGAGCTAGCTGCAAAGATCCCAGACTTTGATCTACACTATACCAATATGCTTCTCGCTCTTCATGAGGAGCTCACAGGCAGAAGTGCAGACGAGCGAGCTATTCTTGATGAGTTGATTCAGGGGGAGGTATAAGCAACCATAGCATGAGGCATATAAAAACCGAGCGACTCAGGCGCTCGGTTTAGTTTTGTCTGTATATTTAGTTTTGAGTACTTTTAATCCTTGAGCAGACCCCAAATAGGAAATACTTCTTTGATCCAGGTTAGGTGGTAGTCTAGCGGGTTTTGATCTGTAGTGTAGGGCCCGCGAATAGATTTCGCTCTCATAGTGTTTTCATGGATAGTATTACTTGCTATCCGGATCTCCTCTGCTCTCACCAGATACAGATTGATGCCTGCAAGCATGCAGAGACCAGGTACGATAATCATACTCGTCCAGGCCTGAGCAAATAGGACAATCCCTTCTAAGTCTTTTGGGCAGCATTCCTTAACCCCGCTGATGTATTGTGGAATCAATGATCCAACAACTTTAAATGAGATGATAGCCAGTGATATCTGGCCACTAACTATGGCTATACACATCAGATAGGATTTGTACCTTCCTTTTAGTATGTGTTTTTTGATGGCACCATTTTCAGGCGGGATGGTCGAGCCTCTGTAATGAAAAAGGTTCTCTACGAGCTTCGCTGTGTTCATGGAGGAAAGAAATACCGCAGCAATGAAGATCAACTGTATAAGAAAGATGAGGAGGTTGATCAACATCAGCCAGTTGAATACCCGATATACAGGAAAAAAGATATTCATCATCACGAGCTTGTGTGTCATGATAAGCAACCCTGCTATAGAAAGCAGTATCCAGGAGGGTATGGCATATCGATATTGTTTTTGTTGTATATTTTGATGCGTCAAGAATGCACCTACCAACACACTAAATACTATGAGCGCTGTCATATCTATTCTTTAATCTCTCTTTCAATCAGCAAATTTGGACAAGCGTAGTTCACATTCTTTGAAAAGCAATATTTCTTGCATATTCTAGGATCAGTGTTAGAGATAAACCAACTATCATCGCGTACAAGGGGGTCATTGAAAAATGGTCACGAATACAATGGGGACAACACCAGGTCCCATGTGGAAAAAGTTTCTCATCTTCGGAGGAGTTGCCGTTGTCGCTCTCCTGATCTCTCTCCCGTTCCTGCAGTTACTAAACATCCAGATCGCGCATGGGGTGATTGGATGGTTCCAGGGAACAATCCTCAGTAAGCTTGCAGTTTCATTTGAGGTAGCTGGCATTCTTGCCTGCCTTGGGCTCTTTGCCGTAGCACAGTACTTCGGCAATCACGTGCCTCTGCTCTACAAGTTTCTTTTTACTGGCACCATGAAAGCTACCTACATGGTAGGGGCAATCATGTATGTGGTACTTGGGGTTGCTCAGCAATTCGGCTTTGCGAGCAACTATGATTACCGCACCGGGATCTCTCAGCGAGTCATCTGCTTTGAGTCAGCCGGCAAGATCTTTATCGATGCGACCGAGTCGGGCCGTAAGTTCGAAGCACGCACTGGTGCACCGTGCTATCCGCTCACGCCTAACTGGCAAGGATGGTACGATGAGAACGTTGTCGAGGGCAAGTTTACGCCCAAGTTTAAAAAAGAAGATCTCTGCAGAGCAGACTTCATGCTTGGCGATGCCGCCGGTAAGCCCAGGTATGCGTATGACCTGAACGAAGGTCAGATCTTTCTCTTCCCGATTGTGAACTCTGCCCACGATCTTCCCAAGAGCCCCTTCACGATGAGGGCCCCTATCCTTCTCACACTTTCTGAGAAGGATAGGCTGTGTAAGTGAGTGTCATCCCCGACTCGCCGAGTACGGCTCTCGGGGATCCATCAAAAGTCTTCAGTAATCATACTTCGTCATCCCGGATAAAAAGTTGTATCGCCCTCCTACGCTAAGGCTTCGGCGGGCCGCACTTCACTTGGCTACTCGTTAACGGCTGTGCCAGCCATAACTCGTAGAGTGAAGGCTGGGATCCAGAAAAAAACATAAATAACAATGTCATTGCGAGTATCCGAAGCAATCTATCCTATTCTTTTCGAAGATCTGGATTGCCGCGTAGTAGCTCGCAATGACATACAAGATATTGTCCTTCTCTGTGCATCGGACCCCCTAGCTTACGAGCTTGTGGGGTCTTTTTATTTTTATTGCGTAAGCACGTAGTTGCCCACAGCTAGATTTGATCCACCTAAACTTTTCAAATACTTTTTTGCACGCTGTGTTGGACCTTCACCTTGAATTGCTGGTGGCAGCGAATCTCTGTGTGCCGTATAAATCTCTCCGAGGAGTATTCCAGACGCTTGGCGAAACCGTACAAGGTCTTCAGGGATCTTCACATCATAGATCCCTCGGCTTTCGAGAAGATCATTCATCGTCTTTACGTACTTCTTGATACTGGCCATATTGCCAGACTCTATGGCTTGCTGTAGAAGAAGAAACTTGTTTGGTGTGAGCTCGGACGCTATATATCCTGCAACAAGTGCAGTCTCAAGCTCGACCTTCTCAGTGCCTTGCATCTTGTCCTTGATAGACTTTGATATCTTTTTGATCTTGTTTTGATCGACACCCGACTTTGCATAGATGTCATCTACATCATTGATATCGGTCGTACCATCATACCAGCCTAGCTTTGCTTCCACTCCCAGTGTGTCTTGTATCTTCATGTCTCCCTTGGTCTGCACTTGCGTCTTTAAGTACTTAAGACCTTTGTTGTAATAGGTGATCGCATCCATGTGCTTACCCTTGGTCTTACCGATCTGTGTGATGATACTATCGTAAGCTTTCAAGAGTTCTTTCTGATCTACATCATCTACTGTGATGCCCATTGCTGCAGCATCTTTCTTTACGATCTCTGAGAGTGTTGCGATCGTCTCTTCATGACCGTTCTTGAGTTTCTGGTAGTAGCTGAGGAAGTCGCTGATCGGGATATTGGCTGAGATGATATTACGGATAGCTACATGCACCTCTGGTGCTTCGCTCACAGCAAACTTGATCTTTTCTCGAATACCATCTGGTGTCTTTTGATCGATAGTTTCGTTTGCCTTGGTCTTGGGGGTGTAGCTCACTCCCGGAGGTCCCGGCTCAAAAGGGGACTTGTAGCCAAGGTACTCGTTGTCTTTGTTGTACACACCAAAGATTCTCTGAAGATTTGCTCCGAAGACCGTCTTACCGGTCGCGGATTTAAATACACTATCCAGGACAAACATACCGGCAGTGACACCCATAGTCGCTTTAAGCCACTTTGGTCCTTTAAACATTCCCCAGAGCGCAGCACTGCCTAAGACGATCAATGTAATGGGGTTCACCATATTGAGAACCCTTAGTGGATTCTCAAGGAGTTGCTTTGTAGTGTTTCCAAGAGGTTCCGCAGCACGCTTAGCAGTATCGAGCCCTTCTTGGGCTGTTTGCTTTGCTTTGTCTGCGAGGTTTTTTGCCTCGGCCGCATTTTTTTCTTTCGGTGTTTCGGTCATGTAGAGTACTCACAAAACTATCCTTATATTGTACTAAAAACCGCATAGGAAAGTAAAATATAGACACAAAAATAGCCCTTTGCCAAAGCTCGGGGCTATTTTCTGAGAACTGAACTTATACCGTCTTAATTCCTACAAAGTTTCGTGCTCCTTCTATCAAGCTTCCTACCCATTTACTAAATCTGTAGGCACTTCCTAATACAGGCTTAACAATGCTGTTATTTGCCATATTCACTAAGCCGAATGCAGCAATCGTCTGTCTTAGCTTTGATTTACCCATGTTATCCATGTTTTTCTGTATACGATCTTGTGTGGCATTATATACTCCTAGAGTTCCGTCTGCTCCAGTGATCTTCTCCGCTATCGCCTCTGCTGCATATTCTCTGACTGCTGATCGGTGTCCTGAGAAGCGTGGGTCTGCCATCTGCTTCTTTGCTCTTAGAACTACTGTATCACTCTGCGCTAGAGCAAGAGTTCCATCTGCATGGTCGTTTGCCATAGTAATAAGCTTTGCGTTCATATTGTTTTGCCCTCCTAGCTTAACTCTTGGTCCAGCTCCGCTTCCGCCCATAGTGAGCTCAAGAGCTCCCCTGTCTGCAGTGATCTCGCTCAATAAAGCAAAACCTTTTGGTGTCTCATGATAGTTAGCAGGCGTGCCAGCGGGAAGCGCTCCGGCTACAGCCAAAGCTCGGTGCTGGTTTTCGGCTTTTACATACTTGTCGTACTTCTTCTGGAGCAATAGGTAGCGTGCTGTCTGCTCTGTTACATTGATCCCAGCGAACATCGCCAGAGGAGCCGTAAGTATTGCTGTAGGAGGTATGCAGAATGCTAGTACTCCTGCACCTAGACCTATACCGCACTTTCCCCAAGTATTCATTCTTGCCCAGGTTGTACGTACAAAGTTTCGTGCTTGTAAGTATCTATCACCAGAGTCTTCAACGGCCGTGTTTACAAGCTCCGGTAGGTAACGAGCAAGATCAGTGTTTTGTGTAGATACGGTATTTGCTATCTTTACTATGTCTCCGTTTAGGGACGCTTTAGGCCCTAATCGTGTTCCGCCAACAGTGATTGCTGCTTTTCCTACTGACTGCGTGTTTACCAGATCATCAAATACTCTCTTATTGTGCTCTACCTGTTGTTCGGTGAGTTTCTTCCAATTCCTTGTAACTGGAAGAGTGCTTGATTGTTGAGCAAGTGCTTCTGCGTATGGTTGTGATTCTATTCCATTAATTGGTGCCATATGTGTGAATGTTAGCTATGTTACATATCTTGAAGTCTTTTCATCATCTCAAGCTCCCTAGGTGACAATGTCATTTGCTTAGGTGCTTGAGACGACACAGCAGGGACTTGAGCAGGGGCAGGCTGCTGTGTGGGTGTTTCCATCTTTGCTTGCTGGGAGGTAGGATGTTCCTTCTCCTTAAGATCATTAGCAGAGAGCGATGCTTTGCTAACTTCTGGAGTAGTTGGTTTGAGAGGTTTAAGTACTGTGATGTTTGATCTATGCTCAGGTTTAGGCGTATCAGGTGTACCCGCAGCTTTAAGTTTATGGATCTCCTCTTTAACCTTATCTACTTCTATCTGATGTTTTGCTATAAGTTCCGTAAGACGTTGGTTGTTATCAATCTCGGTTTGCTGCAATTCCTCTGAGAGCTTAGCATTTTCGGCTTGAACGCTCTTTAACTCAAAATGTAATGAGGTAATGTTTTCTGTTATATCTTGATGCTTGACATATGCCTCATTGAGCTGGCACTCCATCTCATTGTTTTTCATTTGGAGCTCTCCAATGGTCTTGTCTCTCGCCTCGATTTGTTCCATAGCTTTAATATTTAGCTTAAGAAGAACATTGGGATCAGCAAAGTTATTTATTGCTTCAGGTTTCTGAGGTGCAGGATTAAATGGCAGTACTTCTTTGAGTATATCTTTGGCCTTATCTTTTGTTACAGCAGTAACTTGTTCAGACGAGGTGCTAGCATTCTCACTTGGAACTACTGCTGACGGTGTTCGTCGAGGTTGGAGAAAGTCTGGCAATACAAGCTGTGCTTCTTTTGTTGGGGTTGATCGTGAAGAAGTAACAGCAGCTGCCGGTGGATCAACTACCTCAGTCTTTGGTACTGGTTGTACTGCAGCCTCTTTTGCAGTTGGCATATCTTTGATAGTGCTTACTGCAGTAGATTCCTGTCCCGTCGTTTCATGATCTCTATCATTCTCCAACAAGAATTCCTCTGACAATGTGTCTAAGGTGGACATATAGTATATTTCTATTCGTTAAATGGGTTTTGGAGTAGGCGCACATCGGTATTCAGTTTGTACTCAATATTCTCATTCTCTGTCTTTCCTCGTGATATTTCGGCAAGAGACTTGTTGAGATTGGTGTAGTTGTTTATCAATCCACGAGTCTGTTTATCTAGACGCGTAGATGTATTCTCCTTCGATACGAATCGAAATGATGCTAAGCAGTCTTTGGCCCTTGAGACTAATCCATTCGGATATACTGGATCAAGAGCATATCGTGTTCTTTGTGGGGCATAGTTTTGCATGGCCTCGATTACAATCATTTTAAAACTGTCGGCTGTGAAGCTATCTTTCCCATTGGCTGCCTCAAACTCCTCACATCGTTTTGTAATAAGTCTGTAGGGATACTCATTTAGAAAGTCTTTTTCTCGCAGCTCAGATTCAGTCTTGGGTAATATTTCTAAAGGAATGAAGACACCAAGTTCATCTAGGGTCTCATACTCCCTTAGGTGTTTTAGCGCTAGCTTCTCAAAGTGCTTTATCTTACTTTCTAGATCCGTATAATCTGGGTCAAATGACTCATTTCTCTCTTTTGCACCTTTTCGTTTAGTCTCAAGATCATCTGCAATCTTTGCTTTGTTCTCCTGTTCTTTCTTAGGATCACGGAGTCTCTGCAACTCGCGAAATGTGAAGAACTGTTTCAGAAGACTTCTGAGAATTGGCGACTTCTGATTGATGTGCTCTTGCTGTCTGTTTATGCTTTTTTGGATTCCTGTTTGGAGGTCTGTAATCCATTCATACTCAGCAAGGAGTGAATCTGCGTACTCCTTTCTTTCTTGAAGCTCTTGATGATCTGGAAACTTGGCTATCACTTCTATTGTTCTTTCTTTGAGCTTACTAATTAATGCCTCTACACCAGGTACTATGTTTTCGTCGACTAATCCAAGGCTATCTCTTTCCTGCAAGTTATACACTTTCTTAATAGCCTCCAAGATATCTTTTGCTCGTACGATATCACGTTTACGTATTGGCTTAACTCCATATGTAGATA
>CAYGIM010000041.1:0-6775 GCA_964349895.1 uncultured Candidatus Peribacteria bacterium
GTTCAGAGCTATCTTTGGGTTGGGAAACTTGGCCTTGAGGCGCTTGATAACCTCCTTTACCTGAGTGGTCTTGTTCATAAGACTATGATAGCAAGATTGGTCTATCGAGCAATTATTAACAAGATGTAACCACACTTGCTATATCAGCGACATATTGTGTAGTATATGCATGATTCATATTTAACAAACACATATGGAAAAAGAAAAGACCACACAAGAATACGTTCAGAATCTTGTCCAAGACCTAAACACGCTTGAGGAGATCCAGGACGCCGCGAAGATGGGTATTCAGGATCTAGAAGAAGGTGGTCATGATTATTACTATTACAAAGAAGCCCAAAGAGCTCTTCGGGATAAGGCACACCAGATCGAACCAACTATGACCAAGACAAAACTTAACGTGCTGAAAGTACTTGATAAGCTAGGAAGCGACGCAGCAAAAGCATCTGGAGCAACTGGTGGAGTGCTCAAGAAAAATGCTGAGCACTCACGAGTACACACAAAAGAACATCGTTGGACTAAATAATCTTTACACAAAAATTGAAAGCATGGACGAACTCGTCCATGCTTTTTAGATGCATTTGATGATCACCGCACCCAGTAAATCAAATATATAGGTGCGAAGCTCATCAGTTAGCTCTTCTTGATCATAAAGGACGTCCCAGATATCCTCCTCAAGAAATTCTTTTCTGTTTTTTACTATCTCATACACTTTGGAGGTAGTCTCTGGGTGCAGAGCCATAAACTCTTTACCCACCTGACCATCCAAGTCAGTAAGTATCTCCAGAGACCTAGCGTACTCGTAATAGAATATAAAGGACTCCTCAGGTAGCACCCCCGATGCTCCGAAGATGACATCATAGATGTCATATATCAGCTCATCTGGGAGTTGTTCTATCCGTGGCAGATTGCCAATGTTGTCACCTTGGAATGAAAATCGAGTGACATAATCAACTCCATCCCAGTAGACTCTAAGTATAGTTTCCCCAAGCGGTATAAAGGCTTGGAGTGACTCTGGTTGGCGAAGAACACGTAGGTTCATCTTTTTCTCCTAGCCTTTCAGTTTTATTTGCTGACGTTTTTGCATATCTGAATGCAAAAGTCAACTTCTTGCGGTATAGGGCAAGAAGTTGACCGTGTATCCGAACGCAGTGAGTGGTTCACGGTTACATACAAGAAGACACCAAATGGATCCCCGATCACCTTCATTAGGTGGAGTTGGCCCGCCTACGCTAAGGCTTCGGCGGATGCACTTCACTTACTACTCGTTTGGCTTGTCAGCCATAACTCGTAGAGTGAAGGCTGAACTAGTCGAGGATGACAGATTAGAGTACGTGCACTACCTATCCCCTACCCTTTCCAGTTTTGCATCAGGTCGACAAAGAGGCGAAGCGCAGGCGCTTGTGAGCCTTTGGCGAGCTTATCGAGCTCGGTACTCGACATACGCGGTGCGACATCCAAGTGCGCCCATCGATACTGCTTACCGAAGTGAGAGAGAAATGCGGCAGCAGTAGAAGCGCCACCAAAGCGGCCTCCACCTAAGTTCACAAGATCCGAGTGCTTACCTCGCATATCATCAAGATACTCATCTGAAACAGGAAGTCTCCAAAGAAAATCATGTGTACGCTCAGAAGCATCCAGCAAAAATGATGCGAGTCCCTCATCGTGTGTAAAAAGACCACTATTCTTCGTACCAAGTGCCACAAGTGAAGCACCCGTCAGCGTCGCAACATCAATCACAAGCGACGGCTTGTACTTGCGTGCATAGACTAGACCATCCGCCAACACCATCCTCCCCTCAGCATCGGTATTGAGGATCTCTACGGTCGTGCCATCCATCATCGTGATGATGTCATGAGGTCTATAGCTCTCACCAGAGATCATGTTTTCCGCAGCAGCTATCAACCCCACGACATTTCTCTTGAGCTTGAGTCGAGAGGCTACAGCGAGAGCGTGGATCACCGCAGCGCCACCACTCATATCCATATGCATCTCATCAAACCCTCCGGCCGATGGTTTGAGATTGAGTCCGCCACTGTCAAAAGTGATACCTTTGCCTACAAAAACGATCGGCTTCTCTTTGCCGCCATTCATATACTCCATGACGATAAACCGAGGGCGCGCCTGGGATCCCATACCTACAGCATAGAGCCCACCCATGCCAAGCTCCTTGATCTTCTTCTCGTCCAGGACCGTTACCTTGATACCATGTTTCTTACCAACCGACTCGGCCCATCGCCCGAGATCTTCGGGATGCACGTGGCTTGCAGGATTGTTGCACAGCGACCGGCATGTGTTCATCTCATCTGCCAAGATCAACGCCTCATCAAGACTCTTTTGCATTGCCTTTGCTTTCTTCGTAACAAATGTGATGTTTTTAACAAAAGGAAAACCACTCTTAGGAGCATCCTTGTACTCGATAAATGCATAGTTTGCGAGCTCCAGCTGTAGCGCCATCTCGTAGAGCTCAGATGCAAGATCCGAGAACATAGGAAGTAATCCAAAAGCATCCAGATCAAAAGAAAACGTATCGATCTTGTACGTCTTGCATGATCGGATCACCGTACGTATCTTGCGCACAAATGCACGCCGGCTTGTAGATTCTTTTTCGCTCAAAGGTATGTGCAACTCAGATCGACCATCTTTTTCCACAAACTTCTCGACCGAGACGTCTTTACTAAGCTTCACAGTTACCGTGTCTTTCCCTCCTTTGGCCTTTTCAACCAACTCAAAGGCTATTGGTTTATATTTAGTATGCATAGCTAGATTTGCTCACAAAATACGAGTAGATCTCAATCATAACATGATATACATAGGTGACAAGCCACGTTATACATTGCAAGCATCATTGGGTCCTCAAAGGAATGATGCGCGAGATATTGACTTATCCCTCCAAATAATCTAAAGATACGGCAAATAAAACACATAGAAATGGAGGGGAACGCAAATGGCATCACCATTTTATCCTCAACAGCCTTCCCTGCCCCCGAAAAGTGCACACACGATGGTCCTGAGCGATGAGTATATTGCTCACGGCATTTTTGTACTCATGAGAAAGCTTCTTGAGCATCCTCTTGCGGGGCTATCACCGACAGATGCGCGAGCAGGACTCACGGACTTTGTGAACACCAGTTGCAACGCACTTCTGACAAGTAACATAAACCTCTGGATCCTCAAGGTTGCCATTGGTGCCTATACAGAGAAACGACTACCGTTTGCAGATGTTCTCTCGAATCTGGTAACACTGTTTGATAGTCTGCATACAATCCCCTATCAAGGCGACATAAAACTAGTCAAAGTTGCCAGACTCAATGATAGCGAAATAAGTAGCCTGAAAGTTTTTCTTCTCCATCTACTCACGCATGAGAAGTTTGGAATCAGATGGAACCTGGGCACAGATGTAAAACCAAAAGTTTATCTTGAGATGGAAAAGCAACTCAAGAAAAGTCCTATTGAGCCTCCGCATGGATTTAAGTCTTTGGGATTTGTCCTCCAAACACTCCTCAAAGAAATAAACAGGGAACATCACAAGCTTCAAAAGCACGTGTACACACCTGGTGAACGATTTCATCAGCTTATGCTCATGTGCGAAGGGACTCTCGCAAGTCTTGGAATCTTCGGATTTATGGAATCAAGTCTCCTGGAACAAAAGGTCTTTGTAAAAACAGCCATCGATCAAGTCAAAGGATCCCTTCAGAAAACTCCAGGGAGAGCACTGGAAAGCACGTATCTTTATGAGCTTTACCAGGTACAGACAGCTCTCTATCAAGGTGAGTGGGACATCCTAGAAGCACAGCTTCATGATATCTCTGCCAACCCCGACAAACCTGAGCTAACCGTCGATGAACGATGTGGGAGAATTCTCACACCAGTTGAGGCCATCATGGAGATCATGCAAGAAGGGCTCAGCTCTCACACTCCCAGTGGAGGCAATGCTGCAAGCTGGAACTACACGCTCACCCAAATGAGTAAGTATCAACGAGTTCAGCTAGGCATCAAGCTTCACAGCCCACCGCTTCCGCCGAAACTTGAGGAGGCAATCCTCAAGCTGGCAGCACAAATCAAATAGCCAAACATTATCAATAGCCCGAGTGATTTGCTCGGGCTATTTGACGACCCCCATGTCGAAACCGGGTTTCGACATAACGGCTTATTAATCTGCTATACCTCCGGATACAAATAGAACTCACGGTACGTATCTAGGTCGATACTTTTGCGTGCATACGCATTCACCCGATCCGGTGTCGCCGTGGCAAACTGCTCGAGACGTCGGAACGTATAGTCCAAAGGAAGATCATAGCGATTGCTATAGCGCATCTGGAGCCAGAAGTCTGCCGACTCCATGTTTGCCGTAACATTGCGCACACGCGATGAGATCATTGCATGCAAGATATCAGCATCGACTCCTTTTATGAGCATCTTAGCAAGCTCCTCGCGTACGATACCTCCGATCTTGCGAGCCTCCGAGCTCTTACAAGTCCAGTTGATCTCAAAGTGTACCACCCCAAGATACTCTTCGACTCCCGTAGACACACCGATATAGTATGTATCGCCATACGACTCACGGATGACTTCTCGAAGCTGCTCTTGAAAGACATTGCCAAACAGCACTAAGTCTTGGCAGTAGAAATCAAACGGGACTCCATAGATGATCGTCCCTCTCGCACCTTCATCATGCCCAAATGTCAACTCATGGATACCCGAGCCTTTCGGGAATGTATAGGCAAACTGCTCATAGGGCAGAGGATCTTTTTTCCTGGGCAGGTAGGCCAACGTCTGTGCTAAGACATGAGCCACCTTATCAGTCTCGTAGTTTGAAACTGCATTGAGGACGACCTTGCCTTCAGAAGTGATAATCTCAATAGCATGTTTGAGATCCTCGTACGTAGTACCCACGATGTCTTCCTCTGTCGGAGCATGCATCCAAGTCAGATCTGGCGTGAGGACTTGATCTTTTAACATATCAAAATGAAACTTTCCATCTTGCCACATGGATCGAAACTGCTGGGCAAAGATCATCTTGGTATGAGCAAAGTCTTCTTCTTTGATATGATCATGTAAGAGGGAAAGCAGTACCTCAGAAAAGAGACGAGTTCCATCAGTCAGATTGGTTGGTGAGATAGAAAGATTGCATATCAGACTGAAGTACGCGCCCTGTGAATACGAAAGCGAGCTATAGGACTTCTCACACCAGTACGAGATATCTTGGTTGCTATATATTCCGACGCCTGAGATCGAGAGAATCTTTGAAAGCAGCATAATCGCAATCAACTCTGACTTGGATTCCTTTCCTACCTTGTGAAAAAAGTCATAGATGCAAACTTCTACCTGATCTGTATCCGGATCTTTTTCCCAGTGTTTGACGTATGCTTGTATGCCATTTTCAAACGTGTACTCCACGAGATCCAGAGGAGCACCATGAGCATGTTTTGTATATGATGCAGCCGGTTTAAGAGCAAAAGAAAGCTCCTGATATACACGTTCCACGGGCTTTTCTACGGGCTCAGCTCTGAGCTCCTCAACACGCTTTTGGAAATCACCGTCAGAAAGCTTCTCATAATCAGCTGGACTAAGCTTGGCATAGTACAGCTGAGATGCATTGGCAAAGATGCGTTCTACCACGGCCATTACCCGCTCTCGTGTGAGCTCAGGGACAAAAGCCATAAAGTCTTCGTAGGATTGCTCTGTAGTCTCGATCACTTCATGGTCAACGAGGTTTTCGACGATGTACTCAAAATGCTCCTCTGTTTCCCGCGCATCTTCTTCTTTGATCGCAGACTCAAAGTGAAGCTTCGTCTTTTCTATAGCATCATGGAGTTCTTGCTCTGTAATACCAAAACGCACCAGACGCTCTTGCTCTGTGATCATGCTTTCAAGGGAATCAAAAGGATCATCTCCGAGACCTGAGATAGAGAGTATACAGATAGAGTATATCGAGCGACTTCGTTGGTAGCTAAAATCAAACCGTCGCAATTGTGCACGAGGATCTTTGGCTATGCGAAGGGTGCGGATCGCCATACAACTCGAAAACAATATCATTGCGTAATGCACGAGATCATCTTCTTTAGTATCGATATGAAGATACGGAAAGAAAAATGTCGTAGCCCAGCTATGTTCCGTGAGCTCTGGGTCTGTAAATCTCGTATATCTCGTAGGTTGCTTGGTAATGTCCACAGCGAGATCAGGCATCTCTATCGCCGGAGTATCAGGTGCGGCAAAAGCGCTGACCGCCGCATGTACAACCAACTCCTGATCGATATCGCCAACTACGATCAAACTTAGACGAGCCGGCGTGTACCACTTCTTATAAAAGCTCCAGACGCTGTCACGCGTAAACGCCTCAACCGACTCATGTGTACCACTTACGGCGTGCTCAAGCGAAGTGCCCGCAAAAAGTGCCTCGTTGTAGGACTTAAAGGCCCGTCGCCCGAGACTATCACGTGCACGCATCTCTTCTTGCACGATCTTTTGTTCGTTGAGAAAAGCCTTATCCGAGATGAGCGACTCACTCGTCATCAAGTGAAGCAACTCGATCGCCTCTGCGACAACGGTTGGATCGTTGGGAAGCTCGAGATGATACAAGGTGTGATCCACGGTCGTGTAGGCATTGGCGTCGCCACCAAATCGTAATCCAGCTTTTACATACCATGCTTGTATCTCTTCTCGCGTGTACTTGGTATTTCCACTAAAACACAAGTGCTCAAGCAAGTGTGCCATCCCCTCTTCATGTTTTTCTTCCTGTTTGGACCCAACCGCTACCAAGATCCCCACATAG
>CAYGIM010000042.1:0-1894 GCA_964349895.1 uncultured Candidatus Peribacteria bacterium
GTATATGAGGATCTGTTTCAGAGGATTGTGAAGAGAAGAGAACGTATTCATAAGAACTATAAGATAAGAAGCCCCCTTTAATTCCCCCTTCTCAGGGGGACATCAGAAAAATGCTCGAGGTCAGTGTGACGCACAGAAAGGTGTGTATGCCTCCCTGGGAAGGGATGTTGGTGGGTTGTATCTAAGACTTCTTTGAATTCTCAGTCTCTTCTTTCTTTGGCACTGATGATTGTTTCTTTGCCTCATGCTGCTTGCGGCGCTCGAGGAGGGCCTGCTGTTGAGGTGATATAGTGACAACCTTATCACGCTTTACCGGTGGCTCGTTTGGATCGATAGGAGCATCACTCTTTGGCATGCCATCTCCTGCAGGCTTGCGGAATACGCGTGGTCCAGATGGTCCCATCATGGGGCCGTTGTTGTATGCGGCTGATGCCGCCTTTGCTGCGAACTTGGCTTTCTTCTCTTCACCCTCGCCTTGGTTTTTGACTACATCAAGCTGGTCTACCCACTGCTTGATCTTGTGCTCTACGAAGTCGCGCTTGTTGGCATGACGTTCACGAGTCACCTTGAGGATCTTTTCTTTATCTTGGGTATCTACATTGTCAAACTGAGGACGAAGGAGTGTCCTCGAGCTAAAGGTCTTGCTTGGCATACCATCGATCATGAGGCGGGTATAGATGGATCCTATCTCTTGCGATGTAAGATCTTTTGCCGAGACTTCTTCGCTGTACTGCTCGCTCAAGTAGGTCGCATCATCTGGGCCCACAGCAAATGATATGATGGTACCTACGTTACCAAATACCGCATACTTTACTTCTTCCTTCATCTGCATGATGTACTGGTTGGCCATAGTCAAATTGAGCCGGTACTTACGCGCCTCGGAGAGGATGGTGGCAAAGGAATCAGTCGCAAAGTTCTGAAACTCATCCACGTAGAGAAAGAAGTCACGACGAAGTCTTTCCTCTGTATCGGCGCGGGACATGGCGTCTATCTGGAACTTGGTAATGAGCATACTACCGAGGAGCGCACTGTTGTCTTCCCCGATCTTACCCTTTGAGAGATTGATGATCAGGATCTTTCCTTCGTCCATGGCTGTACGGATGTTGATGGTACTGACAGGTTGCCCGATGATGTTACGGATAATAGGCGATGAGAGAAATTGACCAACCTTGTTGAGGATCGGGCTGATGGTCTCCTGTATCTGCTTCTCCTGTAGCTTGTTGAACTCTTCTTCCCAGAACTGCTTGATGACAGGATCTGTAACCTTCTCGAGAACCTTGGCCCGATAGAACTTGTCAGTAAGCATACGGGGGATCGAGAGCATGGTAGCCCCAGGCATCTCTAGGAGCGCAAAGATCGTGTTTCTGAGCGTATGCTCCAGTCGTGGGCCCCAGCTCTCGAAGAGTTTCTTAAAGATACCTACGATACCAGATGCTACGAGAGATCTGAGATCACGGGGAACATTCTCTAGCATGTTGAATCCCACCGGATAGTCGACATCTCCTGGGGCAAAGTAGATGACGTCGTTGGTACGTCCTGTCGGCACGTAGTTGAGCGCTGCTTCTGCCAGGTCTCCGTGTGGGTCAATCACCGCCATACCATGGCCAGACTGAAGGTCGCTGTAGATCATGTTCTCCAAGATGGTAGACTTACCCATACCGGTCTTACCGATGATATAGATATGACGTCTTCGATCATTGAGCTTGATACCAAAGCGCTTCTTGATATTGCGAAACTTGGTCTCTCCTAGGATGGTTACATCTTCATCTTCTGGGGCAGGTAGATTAAACGGTGGCTCAAGCGTCTTGGACTTCACCCACATGATGTTTGGGGTGTTTACGCTGACGGTCGGTAGGTGATAGATTGTAGCAACCTCCTCTGTATTGAGGATGTT
>CAYGIM010000042.1:1994-6758 GCA_964349895.1 uncultured Candidatus Peribacteria bacterium
CGCTGACGGTCGGTAGGTGATAGATTGTAGCAACCTCCTCTGTATTGAGGATGTTTTCATTCTTGAGGGTGCTTTCTCTCTTTAAAAGGGACTTGTACTCTAGCGGTGAGTGAGTCATATCGCTTGCCTGAAAACTATTGAGGTGGGGGATGTTGAATTGGTTGAAGCCGGCTTTGATCTCTGAGAGCTTACTTGCGGCTAGGTGCTCAAACTCAGGCTTCGTAATGTATCCCAGGCGGATCGTAGTATAAAAGGCGAGCTTACTAAGCTTACTCGCAATAGCGTTGGAGAGGGTATCTTCACGGCTCTCACTACCACGCTCCATAGACACTACTATCTTCTTTTCATTTGGCTTGGTCTTGAACTGAAGAAAGCCTATCAAGAGAAGCTTGGGAGCGTTCATGACTGTTTGCCAAAATGTACGCTTCTGCAGATACCATGAGATAGTCTCAAACTCTTTTGCTTTGAAATACTTAAATGCTTTTGACTCCATGAGATCAAAGATCTTGATTGAATTCTTGGCCCAGAGCGGATCGAGTGGTGCCAGGATGATCTCTATAGTGGCGATATCGTCTTTGTCTATGATGTGTGCCAGTGGCGATGTCAGACTGGAGAGCGGATCTACTATAGCTCCTGCCATCTTGTCTTCAAACTGTTTGTACTGTCGGATAGGGTACATGTACGGCTGAGCTAGTGTCAGGCTTGTTCCTGTATAGCTTTTACCCTCTAGAGACTCGGGCAAGTAGTCTTCTACTTCTTGGATCACGATCTCAGGATAGTGAGCATAGAGCTGACTCTCCATCAGAGATTTCGCTTCTTTGGGCGCCCAGAGATAAAAACCTATCTGCCCAGCTGAGATAGCGATCTCGAGAGAGATACGCTCTGCACCTACAGTCTTCTTTTTGTTGTAGATACTGTGAATGGTTGAGAGCACTTGCTCAAAGGCCAAAGGACCACTGATATTTTCTCGTGATACGGTGATATGTAGAAGGGAGCGTGCTTGTTCCTCGGCGGCATTGGCGACAATCACGTCGCGTGTTACCTCGGCCATAGGCACGAGAGCGGTAGGGACTTGGGGAAGTAGTTGGTCCTGAGTATTTGGCAATGGCTTACCGGCTGAAGTATCAGGCTTCTTGATACTTTTTACAGCGGAAAATGCATGTCTGAGCACGAATACCCCCGCAATAAGAAGAGTGAGAACGCCGATCCCTATATAAAGCAGGTCTAAGCTCATGAATATGTGTTTTTACTATTATAAAATATTTTGGTTTAATTATCAATTTTGTCCTCGGGAATTGTTTTCATTTGCTCTTCTCGGAGGCGAAAGTGTGACTGGATGCTCTTTTGGGTCCCAAAAGGGAGATTTGTCTCTTTGCAGACAGGACATGTACGCACCTGGGGGTCTTTGATGACCGCATCTGTACTTACTTTCAGCGGTATGATGGACTTGCAGTGTTTGCAGTATGCTACAAGATCTATGGGTGGTGTATCGTGAGTATCCATGGCGTGGGTAATATATACCAAGTAATTGTACACGGCTTTCGGAGATTTTCAAATTTGCCTACTCTTAAGCCATATTTTGATTGACGGTGATGGAATATTCACATAATATCAGCCTATATCTCACGTGCACATATTAAAGGATCCGTATACTACATGAATATTACTGACGCAGCCAAGGAATTGGGCATCACATCAAAGAAACTCCGCGATACAGCTGCAAGTTGTGGCATAGAGCTTGCACCAAAGGCTCGTACTATTTTGGATAAAGACGTAAAGAAGATTGTAGCAGCTCTCAAGGAAGCCCCAGCTAGCAAAAAAGAGGAGAAGCCAAAGAAAACGCCCGCCAAGAAGGCTGCAACCAAGGCTACAGCTAAAGCCAAAGAGGTAAAACCCGCGGCAACTAAGACAGTTAAGCCAAAAGCTACCAAGGCGGTACCCAAAAAAGCACCAAAGACAGATGATGCTCCTTTGATCATAGAGACCGAGCCGGAATTACCAGCACTGGATTGGGAAGAAGACGATGTGGCTTTTGAGGTGATGCAGGTTGAGAAAGAGCTGGAGAAGGAGATCGAAGAGTCGATTCGTAAAAAGGTCTCTAGTACGCAGAAGAAGCAGCAGCTCGATAAAAAGCTCGCACTAGCCAAGGAGGAGGCTCCTCAAGTTGCCCCACGTACAGGCGTGGTTGAGTTAGGAGAGACGGTGAGTGTCAAAGAGTTTGCCGAGAAGATCTCGGTACCAGTAAGCAAGATCATTGCAGTGCTTTTGAAAAACGGTGTGCTCGCCACGATCAATCATCAGATCGACTTTGATACAGCAGCAATTGTCGCGAGCGAGTTTCAGGTAGAGGTCAAAAAGACTACGCGAGCATTTGAGACTGACGAGATCATCAAGGGAAATCTCAAAGAGCTTTTGAAAGAAGATGGTAGTGGTGACTTTGTCACACGACCACCGATCGTGAGTATCATGGGGCACGTTGACCACGGGAAGACCAAGCTTCTCGACTACATCCGAAAAACAGATGTGGTGGCAGGCGAGGCAGGCGGTATCACGCAGCATATCGGTGCGTATCAGATCGATCACAATGGTAAGAAGATTACCTTTCTCGATACACCAGGTCATGAGGCTTTTACGACACTGAGAGCTCGAGGAGCACAGATTACTGATATCGTAATCTTGGTTGTCGCGATGGATGAGGGAGTCAAGCCACAGACTATCGAGGCTGCTCACCATGCAAAAGACGCGGGTGTGCAGATGATCGTGGCTCTGACCAAGGCCGACAAGCCAAACCCACAGCTCGACAAGATCAGAGGTGATCTTGCGGCTCTGGATATAGTATCTGAAGAGTGGGGTGGTACGACGCCATTTATACAAGTTTCTGGCGTTACGGGGCTTGGTGTGGAGGATCTTCTCGAGATGATTTTGCTCATGGCCGAGATGTCTGATCTCAAGGGAAACCCCAAGCGTCCTGCTATTGCTACAGTCGTCGAGACTCGGCTGACACAAGCACTTGGGCCTCAGGCTACGGTGATCATCAATGCGGGTGTCCTCAAAGTAGGTGATGTGGTGATCTCCGGACATGTACATGGAAAGATCAAGGCACTTCATGATTATGCAGGCCGAGCAGTACCAGAGGCGACCATATCTATGCCAGTCGTCGTAAGTGGCTTGTCTGAGCTACCACAATCAGGAGATCTGCTCCATGTGGTGGAGCATGAAAAACTTGCTCGAGATATCACATCGGAGATCCGAGCATCGCAGTCAATCGTAAAAACTTCGAGCATCGAAGATCTTGTCACAAGCTTAGGAGAAGGAGAGACCAAGACATTGAAGGTTGTCGTCAAAGCAGACACCAAGGGAACGCTCGAGGCGATCACAGCTACACTGCTCAAACTGAGCACTGAGCAGATCGATGTACGTATCATCCATGCGGGTATCGGAAACGTGACAGAGACAGATGTGCTGATGGCGAGTGCTTCAAAGGCTATGATGGTAGCATTTGGTGTAGATGTACCTGCACAGGTAAAACGAATAGCTGAGCAGTATGGCGTCTCAGTCAAAGTATATGCGGTCATCTACCATCTCTTTGACGATGTGAAAGCCCTCCTACATGGTCTCGTGCCAAAGGAGATGCAAGAGGTGATCATCGGTATCTTTGAGGTGATCAAAGTATTCTTCCACTCACGAAAGTTTCTCATCCTTGGTGGAAAGGTAAGCTCTGGAAAGATAGACAACCGAGCACAGTTCCGCGTACAGCGTGGTGAGGAGTATCTCGGCATCGGTACTATTACCTCTCTACAAAAAGGCCAGGAGACGGTTTCTTCTATCGCTGAAGGTCATGAGTGTGGTCTCCGTGTGGAGAGTGCAGTAGACATCCTCGAGGGCGACAAGATCGAGGTGTTTAAGATGGAGGAGGTAAGTAAGTAGCCTTATGTCATTGCGAGCAGTCCCGAGTATTCTCGAAGGGCGACGTGGCAATCCAGGTATGGTATTAAGAATCAGATGGATTGCTCCCTCCGTCGCTAAAGCTATGGCGGACACGTCGAGTACTCGCAATGACGTTTGTGAGAAGTCCGATCGTTATCGCTACAAGCATCAAGCCTTCTTGGCTTGTGAGGAGGTAGTGGTCAAAGAGTGAGAGGATGATGAGTGCAATGAGAGGAGCAGATACAAACCATAGAGGCCTTAAATCATTCAGACTTCTTTTTGTTGTTTGTTTCTGGATCCCGGCTGAGTACGCCGGGATGACGGAACTACTTTGCCTGCTCCTTTTTGCTTGAATGAAGCACAAGCTAGCTGTGCTTATGATCAACAAAGCAGTAGGTATCAATCCAAGCTCGATCAGAAGCAGTATGTGGACATTGTGCACTGGTTGTATCTCCCATGGCTTGAGAGCTGCCAGAGCTGAGATGTCCAGGATGCTTTGGTGGAATCCTGTACCGAAGAGATAGTGAGGAATCAGGAAGATATATTCTTTGAGCTGAGCAATACGTTCGGTGATCGTATGTACAGGTAGGAGTGATGCGAGCCAGATGAATCCGAGGAGTGCTATGAGATACAGAAAGATGTTGTGATTGCCTTTCCTTTCTTTTTGAGGAATCAGATGGATTGCTTCGAGTACTCGCAATGACAAAACACTTAGGATAAGTGCAAGAAATGCAGAACGAGAAACTGATACGATCAAACCCAAGAGGAGCACAAAGCTGATAAGCTTTGTATGAGTGAGTTGCTTCTTGAAGGTGTAGATAGTGAGTAGTCCTACTG
>CAYGIM010000043.1:0-843 GCA_964349895.1 uncultured Candidatus Peribacteria bacterium
GGGTTGGGGTGGGTTTTCTTATATGAACCCTACAGATCAATCTCCCATGCATGACTCCCATCAGGAAGTCTCAACGCGATTCTATCAAACGTGATCTCGGGAGGGATTGATCGTATGATCATCTCGCGAGCCTCTTCGGACTTCTCAGGCCTGCAGTAGTTACACAGATTCATGTGATTGGCGATCACAGTCTCTGTAGTGTTGTTACCGTGATATATGCCGTCTTGTATTCTAGATATGTACTCTCCCGTCGTAGACTTCCCGAGGGAGACGAGGCATGCATCAACTACGGCACTCAAGTCTTGTAAACCCGCATCCTCAAACAGAACCGCCACCCAGCAATTCTCATACTCGCACTTACCGGGTATAGGCCCGCGTTTCTCATTCATTATCTCTGTATACTTAGAGCTTATCGGTGCAACGTCTGCTACAGCTTTTGCAAGCTCAGTTCTCATCACTTCCACGTCACCCAGATCACATAGAACCTCAGCAAGGCTCAGATGTACGTCTGAAGTGCTTGCCTTATTTTTGTACGTAAAACCGAGCGTACCAAAATAGTTCTTTAGTTCGTTGAGTGCCCCGAGAGTATTCTTCTCTGGCAACGCTACGATGGTGCATCTTGCTATGTCTTGATCCATGTGCGTAGCGACGTTACTCCTCCCCGTTGCAGTACGGTGCAGTCTTGCCTTTTACTTGTGTGCCGTAGTGCACAGTCAGATAGTAGCGCTTTTGTGCAGGATTGAGTGCGATACCGAGACCGATATAGTTGAACTCTTTTTTTATCAGACTCTCGTAGTGCGGTCGGTATTTCTTGCCTTTTTCGTTGTAAAAAAACATGTACGT
>CAYGIM010000043.1:853-6631 GCA_964349895.1 uncultured Candidatus Peribacteria bacterium
GTATACTCTTGATCAACTCATCAGTACAGTCAGAGTCGTTACAGCTATAGTATCCCCATCCGATATTCTCTGTATTCGTGACCCTGTTTACATTGGTAAACGTCACCCCCCTATCTGCAAACCACTTAGTCAGGAGTTTGTAGTCATAGTACTTCTTGGATCCATACTTCTTGTGATCTATATACCCACGCTTGGCAGACGTCACAGACCACTCGAGTGCCGTCATATCTAGAGATGGATTGTATGCGTATGCATTCCTACCCAACTGCTTACGCAGATCGTTGTTCCAGCTCAACCAGCTAGATCGCACCTTTGCCATATCGACATGTGGTATCACAGTCTTGGGCTTTGAGCCGATCACACATGTGCCAGCTTTCAGGTCCTTGCGAACACGAAAGTTCTCAGGAGCATCCTGAGTGAGAGCACGATACAGGATAAGAGCAGCTTCTCCACGCGTCAGCGGCTGGCTTAGGAAGTTAAGAGTCGTAGGCAGATACTTGTGGGTATCAAGGACTTTTAAGTACTGTTCATACCATGCTACAGAAGACTCGACTATCTCATCTTTATGAAATGCCAGTGCGATCATCTTGGCAGCTTCCACTACAGTTACTTGCCGCTCGGGAGAAAACGCCCCATTGGTACCTGAGATGAGACCAAGCTTTTTGCCCTGACACACGCTCTGGTAATACCAAGCTTGAGACGCGACATCTGAAAAGCACTTGGTGTCTAAAGACACCTCAAGTGTTGAACCGCTACCCGTGCTTTGTAGTACCAGATGCACAAACTCAGCTTTGTTGAGCAAATTGTCCGGCTTAAACGTCTTGTCGCTATATCCTTTTACGATACCCTGTCCTTCTAGATAGGTAAGAGCTGTGAAGTAGGGGGAAGTCTCTTTTACATCTGTAAATGAAGCGTGAGCAAGAGAGCTAAGAGAAACTGAGGCAAGTGCAAAGGAGGCAATGAGGAAAAGCTGCCGGAGATTCATAGAAGTATGATTATTCTATATGTGATGTATATGATACATCGACTTCTCCCGTCGGCAACTTATCCTATCTCACAGAATCCATGAGCGAAGTACCGCTCATAGTATTATCTGTAGGGCTTACAATAATCGGTTGCCACTCTATATGAGCTGCATCAAACTCGCGCTTGAGCTGACTCTCTCGTGTTTGTATCTCCAGCTTTTCTTGGATAATCTCCTGATACACTGCCTCTTGTTGTGGCGAAATAGCATAGTGTTCTTCCTCAAGTCTGTCAGCAATCTCTGGCTCTGAGAATGTAGTAATATACGAAGCAACTTGGTCTTCCAAGACAGCATCCGCATATGTGATCACACCTTTCTCCGTCACATGTAACACGTCCATTACATCAAGAATCGTACCAAAGGTGTAATCATTTCGGTATGGATAAAACACCTCGACATCATGCCCCTGAGCATCTTTGATTACTTCTGCCGGCACGAGATCGAGCGTACGTGCAGCAACCACGAAAGGATAAAACCATGCGAACTCTGGTACATCGATAAATGCCTTTTGCAGATCATTGATCGGTGCCTTGCTTGCCTTGAGTAAGATCTTGAGCAGCTCGGCCTTTGTTATCTTTTGGTCCGGCTTAAACGACTTGTCACCATATCCAGAAATGATACCTAGTGCATACGCCGTATCAAGATACTTCTGATACCACTCTTGCTTGCTCGTGTCAGTAAACGTAGCGTGTGTATCTCCCGAGATCAGATCGATATTAAAGATACAGAGTGTAAACTTCACAAACTCTGCTCGCGTAAAAAGATAGCTTCGTAACTCGTCATAGGCTGCAGACCGAGCAAATACGTGATACTTGGTATAGTCGCGTATGAGCTGACAATCCACCGTCTTGAGGAAGTCTTTCAGATCCTGCTCATTGTCGACATGCCGGATGAGTATCTTTTTCAGCAACTCCTTTTCTTTTGTGTAGATTGTCTCAAGCTTGGTTGTCAGCTCCTCCTTCTGTTGCTTCAGCATGAGGGAGAGAGCCCCCTGTGCATCACTCTCCAAGTCTGATGGTGGTGTAGCTGCGATCACTCCTGCAGAAGTCGCCGAGACGCTGCAGCTGCTGGTATCGAAGTTACACTTCGCATTGCACCGAAGCATACCCGATGCATACCCTTGACCAGCACACGTCTCGCCTGCAAGATCTATGCCATCGCACTGCTCGAGGCTCTCGCGCGTATTGTTGCCACAGCGAAAGCCTAGGGCTGTATCAACACCTGCTACGCCAAACATCTGATTCAATATATTTTGATTACTCGGTGAGGTCATCTGGAGAAGGAGATACGCCGTCATATACTGGCTTGGTCCTCCAACTGCAGTCGCTGTTACATCAAAGGTAGTCGTAGCGTTTTGCACATTGGCTAGATTGTCCGCAACAGAGATACTCACAGTGTTGTTTGAGCCACCAGCGAATGGTGTCGTAGGTGTGACACTCACATGGATACCATTTGGTATACCCGTGATACTACAACTAAAACCCGCCTGACATACACCGCCTGTGATCGCTGGCGTACCGTTTACCGTCACACTCAAGCTTGCGTTATTGATACCGCCACTCGTATCCGTAGCATCAAAGCTAATTGCAGTATTCGCAGCAATACCGATAGAGAGATTTGCAGGTGTCAGAGAGCTAATCGTCGGAGCAGCCAGATCAGGTATCTTGAAGTTCAGTGTCGACGTATAGGGTGAGACATGACCAAGGGCATCATAGAAGCGAAGCCGCAGATAGTAGTCAGTATTGAAGTTGAGTGATGCTGCAGTAAGAGCGATGTCTTCTGATCGTACATTGTCATTTAAGAATGTTGTGAGCGTACTAAGACTCGCACTATCTACAATCGTTGTGAAGCCTGCATCCGTAGCTACCTGGTAGTCATACTGTGTTCCTTGCTCGAGGGTAAGAGCGGCCTGAAAGATAGCACTGATAACGAGATTCTTGGTCGTGAGATTGAGTGGATCGGGGGCTTGTGTATCTGCACCATCTACTGCTGTGTTGATAAACAGCTGCGTGGGCTGCTCGGGAAGCGAGTTGGTCTCCTCGGCGCCCAGAAGTGTTGCGGGCTCAAAGTATACGAAGTCACGCAAACGGACACTTTTCCACTGATGCTCAGCAAGTGGCCCCGTATTGAGATCAAGAGATGGATTGCTCCAAGCACGCTTACCAAAGTGAACAGATCGAGTAGAAATCTGGCTCTGATCATACAGATTTGTGTCGAATATATCCCATGCCGCATTTACATAGCGACGCGTCTGAGCAATAAAGTAGTTACTGCGTAAGTTCAGCGAGTACACGATATCTTCGCCAGTGGTATAGTTGGTACCCAGCTTTTCATAACGAACGCTATTTCTCCATGTGCCAAGTCTATCTGTAGGCGTAAGGCCGGCATTGTAGTTTCGTGGGGCGATCATCACTTGCGTCGTAGGAGATGCCACCACGACATATCCGAGACTTGGACTATACTCCTCACCGATAGCGGGGTTGATATACCGGATCACACCCTCAAGAGCCTTACCGTCGAGGGATCCCACATAGGACTTTTGAAAAAAGGCGCGCGTGTTCTGCAGCTCGTTGATCTTGACCGTACCACCCACTACCGTGATCGCACCAGGTGTAGCACTATAGGTCGTCCAGTCAGAAACATCGTTGTCTTCAAAGTCGTCAAAGAAATCAAAGACAAGAAATCCATTTGATGCAGCTGCCGCTGCAGGATTACCATGATAGAGGAAGATCATCTGCTCGGTGTTGGCAGGTATTGATGTCATCTTTATCCAAACCACCGCAGTCTGACCAATGTTGTCATACGACTCGACCCAGTACGGAAGCACCGTGCCCGTAGGTGTTACAAACCGTAGATCTTGTCCTGCCGACTGTGCATGTGTGAAATCAAAGTTGGTGTTGTTTAGTCGAAGCTGTACTTGGTAGGTAGGAAGCACAGAGCTCACCTTTGCATTATTTACATGAAGACTTTTGCGATACAGCCAGCTGGTATTGAACCAGTTCGCCGTACTCATCGTGAGCTGGCCGGTTGCAAGAGTACTTGGTCCCGTGTCAAACGACGTAAAGGAGATCGTATGTGGACCGCCATCAGCAGGGTTACGGATATCACCCTGGACACCACCACCATCTCCAACCGTGATCACGATGGGTGCTACGATCGGTGCACTCGAGGTGAAAGCAAGATGGATCGTCCTCGGGCCAGTATTAATAGTTGATGTAGTAGCTGTGACCTGGGCATGTGCGGCAATACTGACCGAGCTCGGGGTAAGTGCGCTCATCCTTCCTGTAAATGCCGTAGGAAATACGATGTCGAGTGAGCCACCTGTAGGTATCGGCATGTTGGGTGTCACCGTAAATGTATACTGTGTATTGAATGCTCCTGGCATGCTGGTATCGAGTTGTAGCTGCGCTTGGAGTCTTTGAGCCTCGACAGATCCGACACTTGTAGTAGGCTCCGTTGCTGCATATTCACGGATACGCACCCAGTCCCAGGTGTTGTAGGCCACTCCACCCCCCAGAGCGACCGATGACTCTGGTTGTTTACCAATCACGACAAAAGCATTGTCGAGGTCGGAAACCGTATATGCATCGGTAGCCGTCCCCTCCCATGTGCTACTTGCGTCTGCTCTGAGAGCCGACTCCACGGTACTTGCATTCGGAAAGCTGATACGATTTACGACGACATCACCAATCCCATACGAGAAGATAGGTGTATTGACCGCAGGCAAGGTGAAGAGGTTATCGATCTGACGGCGCAGATTATTGACCGGCAGAGTACCTGCCGACCACTGCACACCACCCACGCTAAACATGTTCGCATCATTTACATATACCGATAGCTTCGGATGAAACGACTCGCCGATCGATGTAGAGGTACTGTTTGGTACACCGTTGTTTGGAAAGCCATACTCGAGATTTCCTTCCACCGTCTTGCCCACGAGCGTGCCAGTATACTGTTTGCGTATATTTCCATAATCCACGGATTGCACCAAGATACCAACCTTGCCACTATAAAAGTTGAGCGCAGAGCTGAAGCCTTCACTGACCAGATTCTTGGTCCATCCCGCAGCGTCGCCATCATCAAAGTCATCGAAAAATGGAAAGGTCAGGGTACCATCTGAGGCCTGAGCGGCTAGTGGGTTACCATAATAGACATAGAGTGTCTTGCTCCCACTTGCAGGGATAGAGGCTACTTTTACCCATATCTTTCCCGTCTGGGTAACGGTATTAAACTTCTCAATCCAGTGTGGCTGTATGACACCAGAGATATCCGTGATACGGATATCAGCACCATTTGGCACGACCTCGGAAAAAGAAAAGTTACTACTATTCAAAGCTACTTCCACCTGGAAGTTCGTCAGCACCGAGGCGTTTGGATTTGTCACCGTGATGGCACGACGAAACAGCCATGCATTGTCATACCATGGATCTGCGGCATGCGATGTCTGGAAGACAGCGGTATGAGAGACGACCACGACACCCGCGATAAACAAGAATGAAAGCAATGTGCTAACCACCTTCCGCTTCATAGTTTTTGTTTTGTTATGATCACTCCTTTCATGATCCTCCTTATCACGTATAAGTATATCAGAGCACGCGATCCTGAATCAAGCAAATAGCCTATCCGTGCAGTGCTTGGTCAAAGTCTGTGACAACGTTTTTCAGATGCTTCTTTGACTTCCAAAAGAAGTACGCGATGACGAGAATTGTAAGTACCGGAGATATCCAGTGCGGCACGTGAACACCAAACGAATC
>CAYGIM010000044.1:0-6630 GCA_964349895.1 uncultured Candidatus Peribacteria bacterium
CGCTGAAATGGATATATTTCAAAGGTCTTCTAATTGTATTTGCGAACGATACCACAAACCTTCCCAACTACCGTAAGGTCCTCCTCTGGATAGATGGTTGGATAGTCTGGATTGGCTGCCTCGAGGCGGATGATCCCGCCGCTGTTGCGAAAGTGTTTGAGGGTATAGCCCTGATCTACATATGCGACAATCAAGTCTTTGTCTTTGATATGTACCCCTTTGCGAACCAGTACCAGATCCCCGGATATGATACCGGCACCGATCATCGAGTCTCCATGTACGCGGATGCAGATCGTGTCGTGCGGATGATCTACCAGGTATCCGTCGAGACTGATGCGCTCGTCGAAATGCTCTTCGATAGGAGCAGGAAAGCCCGCCTTTACTGCATCGTCGTAAAAAGGAATGCCGACTTCTTTGAGCCTGTCGGTGGCAACCAGCTTGCCTTCTTTCTTGAGCAAGTAACCTTCTTCGATGAGTGAACCCACGATCTTGTACGCGGCATTCTTTGAGCGCAGTCCCCATAGGGTACAGAGACCTTGGTACGATGGTACGTACCCCTCCTCATCCCAAAATGTAGTAAGTAAGTCTTTGTATCTCATACCTCCATGATAGTGAACAAACGTTCACCGTCAAGAAATATTCTTACCTATTTTTGAGGAGGAGTGCTAGCCTCAATCTGATCGATATATACACGCACCTCCTTGGTATCGATATTGACCAAGTGATTGTTTCCCAAGCCTACCAGCTCGGTATTTTGGAGAGGCAGCGTATGCCAGCCACTCTTGAGTCCACCCACATCCAGGGAGAAGCGCAGCTGTTGACCATTGATCGAACGGAGATCGGAGTCATTGCCTTCCAGCGTGATCACGATTGAGCTCGGTGTCACTTTTTCTACGACATAGGTATTCGGAATATTCTTAAACTCCACGGGCACAAACATCTGCCGCTGCACGGGAGTATTTTGTAGCATAAAAACCCACGAGAACGCCGCAGCAATCACAAAAGAAAGAAGAAGCAGCAAAGCCTCTTTTCCCATCTTTGACCAGAAGAAGGGTGATGCCTGAGAAGGGTATACGCGACGTAAGAACTCTCCAATACGCTTCTCTACTGGCTTGATCGCATCATAGACTTCCAGCTTCCCGCCCTCGGCGATCGATACGGTGCCTCGCTCCTCGGAGATAATGATCACCAGACAGTCAGCTACCTCGGTGATACCCAAGCCCGCGCGATGCCGCGTACCGAACTTGCGGATGTACTCTGTATTTCGAGCGAGCGGCAAGTGTACACCAAAACGCTCGACCAAGTTGTCACGAAATACGACAGCACCATCATGCCCCGGTGTAGAGTCATCAAAGAGGCTTACGATCAGAGGCTTAGAAAGCGAGCCGCGGAGATAGAATCCGCCCTCCAAAAAGCGATCGATATTTTCCTTACCAGGAAGTACCAGCAACGCACCATGCTTTTTCTTTCGTAGATACTCGATCGAGTCGAGTAAGACCGTGAGCATCGAACCCGAGATCGGACGACTCTTCTTCGTAAAACCATTGAGGCTGAGCGCTTCAAAGAAACGCCTGATCTCGCGCTGAAAGATGATCACCATGACCAGCACTACGATACCAAAAAAGGATTGAAAGAAGTAGCGGGTCAGAGAGAGGTTAAATATCACACTCAACTCATAGACGATACCGAGAACCCCCACACCGATCACGACAGGGATCGCCTGCGACTTCTTGATAAAGTGCAGGACCAAGAAAACGAGAAGAGCGATGATAATCGTATCAGCGAGTAACTGAAACGAGGTAAATAACGTAAGAATGTTCATGACAACCAGATAATGCTAGCGATACAAATACCAAAGATACGTATACGAGCTGTGAGTAACGTATGCGAGAAGCTGATTATATACGGTTCCTTCAGATATTCCAAGCCCATTGGATCGGGCGCTGGAAAGGATCTCCTGAAGTACCGACTTGGGAGCGGCATATGAGACAAAGACCATCTCTTCGTCTATACCTAGATCTCTTTTTAGAAGATCGATATACTCATCCCAGTAGCAGACCTCATCGATCAGCTTGTTTTTGAGAGCCGCGCGCGCATCCCATACCTCACCTGTTGCAAGCTCTTTGACGCGATCTCTAGACAAGGATCGTCCTTTGACGATGACGTCTATAAAGTCATTGAGAATCACATCGAGGGTTTCGGCTATCTTCTTTTTCTCTTCGTCTGTGCGGCTGCGAAATGGACTCAGCATATCTTTGTAGGCACCTGTCTTATAGGTCTCCATCTCTACCCCGAGCTTCTGTTTCAAAAGCTCACTTACATTGGGCAGCTCTGCGATCACACCAATACTTCCGATCTCCGCTTGCTTATGTGAAGAGATCTTAGTCGCTTGAGCCGCGATATAGTATCCCCCCGAAGCAAGCAACGTATCTGTATAGATGTAGACGGGTTTTGTCTTTTTGAGCTCTATCATCTGATGTGCGATGTCATCAGATGATATCGCAGCACCACCTGGCGTATTGATCCGGATAACGACCGCACGGATATCCTTATCTTTTTTGATATCTTCAAATATACCCCGCACCGTACCGGGCGTAATGCTTCCTGTAGCCCCAGCTGTTTCGGGGTCTCCATCCGGCAAGATAATGCCGTTGAGCGAGACATACGCAACCTTTGCCCCAGATGAGGTAGATACTTCTTTGAGCGAGAGAGGTGAAAGCATTTTTTTGTTGAGACCATGTGCATCGTTTAGACCGCCACCAAACCAAGCCCCCCAAATGACGAATGCCAAAAGAACCAAGATGACAACACCTATGAGTTGCTTCATAGTCCCCCAAAAGCCTTTCTTGATCTTCACAACCAGATACTGTGGCACATATTGATTATCATTTCTTGGAGCATGCATACGTCAGAGATTACAAAAACAAAACCGATAGATACATCATAGCTGGTATCAGAGGATTGCAATACCTACACAACATCTTGAAATAGAGCTAAACTCTTGTAGCATTGATTCAATCCCCTTTGGTTATGTTTGCACAGACGCACGAAGCGCATCAGATTCTTTCAGCGATCCCACACATACAGACATTTGTTCCCCTACGCTACCTGACGACATATCATGTAGGGGGAAGCGCCGAGTTCTTTTACCGTGCAAAGACTGCCAAGGACTTGGTGGCTATCTTGGCCTTGGTGCGCAAACATCATATACCTTCCGTCATCTTGGGTGGCGGAAGCAACATCCTGTTTCCAGACGGTATAGTCCATGGACTTGTGATATCCAACGAGCTGCGCGGTCTAGATATCCAAGGTCAACGTGTCGTCGTCGAGTCAGGGTTTCCCCTTATGAAGCTCATACAGATCCTCATATCCCGCAACCTCGGGGGTATGGAGTTTATGAGTGGTATACCGGGGACCGTGGGCGGAGCGATCCGTGGCAATGCAGGGGCATATGGTCAGTACATCAGCGATTATCTGCTATCCGCTACGATCATCGATGGAGGAGGAAGCATGATAGAGATGACCAAAGACTATTTTGACTTCTCCTATCGCCACAGCCGGATCAAAGATACCAAAGAGTACATCCTAGATGCGACGTTTGTACTACCCAAAGGTGAGCGCAGTGCTCTCACCCTCACCATGCTCA
The DNA here is from genome assembly GCA_964349895.1 of uncultured Candidatus Peribacteria bacterium. Classification (GTDB taxonomy): domain Bacteria; phylum Patescibacteriota; class Gracilibacteria; order CAYGIM01; family CAYGIM01; genus CAYGIM01. The sequence continues at coordinate 3,647 of CAYGIM010000044.1, forward strand.
CGACACTCGAGACCCGGATCAACAAGCTCCCAAGTGGATACTCATGTGGCTGCTTTTTCAAAAATCCTTCGCGCGAGATGCCCGCATCAAAACTGATCGAAGAAGCCAAACTAAAAAACACACGCTACGGCGGAGCGGTGATCTCAGAACAGCATGGAAACTACTTCATCAATATTGCAGATGCAACCCAAGATGATATCATTACACTGACACGTATCGCCAAACAGAAAGTGCTCGAAGAGTTTGGTATACAGCTCGAGGAAGAAGTGGATGTCATCCAAAAACTTCCCCAGATCATCAACCCCAGCCCTACATCGTAATCCCGTCTCGTATGTCTTTGGCCCCAAAAAAACTCTTTCATGGTCTTCTCCTCTTCTTGACCGTCGCTCTTGTTAGCATGGCCTTCTTTCATGCGGGAGCACGAGCGCTCGAGTCCAGCGCACAGCTAGATGAGTGTACCAAGCGCATCAACGACTTTCATGTGGTACTCTCCTCAAGTACGCAGGTCGCCCCAACCCTACGCAACACGATCCGATCGAGTATCGTCTACGAGTTTGAGACAACAAGAAAAGCTATGTTCCCTCTGGATTTGAGTACACAAACCTGTGCGCAAGTCATGGTGAAGTTCGGCATAGCACTGGGCAAGAGTCTCGACAATGTAGCCTCACTTACACTATCTGAGCGACGATTTATAGAAGATACCCTGTGGATCTCCGAAGAGTTTTATGCACCACTTTCAGCAACAGCAACTGTTCTCCTGTCATTTGAGCCAACCCTCGATGCACCTCGCACAATGATTCCCACTATCAATCTCGAGACCTGCCAACAAGTAGCCCTCGTACAAAAGCATGTAGCAGCACTGACCGTGGATACCAATACACCAGAGGATTCACAGTCTCGTAAAAAACGCTATGTCACTGATATAGGGAAGACCCTATCTGATGCACTACAAGGTAATTGTTTTAGCCAGTTTGGCTCTGGAGCACTCCTCACTCCAGAAGAGGCTATCAATCAGACGACCGCAAGTGGCACGCTGATGATCGGTACAGAGGCTATCGCGAACCAGCATGCAAGCGTAGTATTTACTAGACCTTCTGCACTCACGATCGACATCGTTACTGACGTCAATGGACGTTTTAGTATCACCGTACCGAATGCATTTGCCCAAGCGCAAGGAGCATTCAAGCTCAAGCTCACCTCACCCAACACAAACTGGAAAGTCGTAAAAGCCGCTGACACGGCAAATTCTGTGAGTGACCTCATAGCCCTCGAAGTAGAGCTTCCCTTGAGTATCGACCAAGGCAACGTGAAACTGGGTGAGCCCATCAACACCACACTCAGTAAGCAAGACGTCATGTTTCTCTTGAAGAACATGTCATTCCTCGAACTCTTTTGGGCCAAGTCGCCTTACCTCCCAAAGCGAACGAGAAACACGCTGGTGTGGAATCCTGACTCGACTACAAAGGCCAGCTTTGTAGATGATTTGCGTGAGCCCTATGTTGTATTTAAAACACTCAGTGATCTTGATCTCTTTTCGCAGGCACTGGGTGGACTCTTCGCCTACTCATATGGCTACCAGACGAGTATCGAGCTCAACATGAAAGGCTATCTCAATAGTCTCTATCCTCAGGGCACCAAGGAGACGACCCTCAGCAAGAAGTTTGCACCATATATCAAGAGTCTTTGGACTACGTGGTTGTCGTCGTCGACACCTACCCATACGATGGAGACCGGTACAGGTGCCACGGTAACAGAAAGCACACCACCCTTTAGTGATATCCTGATCCACATGTATCGAAGCGAGATCACGCAGCTCGCAGTCCTCGAAATCATCAAAGGCTATCCTGATAAAACATTTCAACCTGATCGCACGATATCTCGTGCCGAGCTCCTCAAGCTTCTGGTCGAGACGACAGGAGAAGCTCCTACCAACACTATGCGTATCAGTTTTTCCGACATAGCAAGTTCTGAGTGGTACTTCGCAGCTCTCAATATCGCCGTCAATAAGAGCTGGGTACAAGGCTATCCCGACAAGACATTCCGACCTCATCAGGCAGTAAATAGAGCAGAGGCGCTGAAGATCATTCTCAATGTACTCGGCGTACCCATGACACAAGACAAGAATCTCCTCTCATTTTCGGATGTATCTATGAATGATTGGTTTTATCCGTATGTACACACAGCTATCAATCTCGGTGTAGTGTCCCCCTCTATGCAGCACGAAGGAAGTGGATTCTTTCCAGGCAGTGGGCTGACACGAGGTGAGGCGGCATACATCATCTTTCACGTCCTCGAGACACGATAACTCATGTTATACATCGTCGCCACACCGATCGGAAACCTCGAAGACATCACGCTTCGAGCATTACGAATATTGAAAGAAGTAGATGGCATTCTCTGTGAAGACACGAGACACACTATCAAGCTGCTCAATCACTATGAGATCAAGAAGCCGCTTATCAGCTATCACAGTCACACCAACACCCACAAAGAAGATCAGGTCGTGCAAGAACTTGTGGATGGTAAGACATACGCCCTCGCTTCGGATGCAGGTACGCCAGGCATATCCGACCCAGGGTACCGCCTCATACACAAAGCTATCGCTGCCGGAGTAGATGTCATACCCATCCCTGGCGTCAGTGCTGTCATCACAGCACTCTGTGCATCGGGAGCACCGACACATCACTTCACCTACTTGGGATTTTTGCCTCTCAAAAAAGGACGCAAGACATTGATTGCGACCTTACCTAGCCTTGATCACACGGTCGTACTGTACGAAGCACCGCATCGGATGCTCAAGCTTCTCCATGAACTCAAAGACGTCTACGGAGATGATAAGCAGATCATCCTCGCCCGCGAGCTCACCAAGATCCACGAGGAGTTTATTCGCTTGTCTCTGGCAGATCACCTAGTCCGTGTTTCTTCCGTGCCTCCAAAAGGAGAATATGTAGTTCTGATTCCTCCGACTGATGAGCGTTGATCTC
>CAYGIM010000045.1:0-6474 GCA_964349895.1 uncultured Candidatus Peribacteria bacterium
ATTGCCAGTGGGGTCATACCTGTCATCCGCATGAAGATGCCCGAGACGGGTACCTTGAAATACACAGACGTAGTACGCGGTGAGGTCTCATTTGACCTCTCACTTGTCGATGATCAAGTACTTATGAAGTCAGATGGCTTTCCCACCTATCATTTGGCCGTCGTCGTAGATGACCACCTGATGGAGATCGACCTCGTACTCAGAGGTGAAGAATGGCTTCCGTCAACACCAAAGCACCTCCAACTCTACGAGTTCTTTGGATGGGCACCACCAAAGTTTGCACACTTGCCACTACTTCTAAATGCAGACAAGACCAAGCTCTCAAAGAGAAAAGGTGACGTATCAGTGGGCTCATACCGCGAGAAAGGCTATCTTCCGCAAGCTTTGCTCAACTTTATCCTATTGCAGGGATGGGCACCGAGCAACAACCAGGAGATCTTTGACGCAGATGAGATGATCACAGCGTTTGATATCGATCGCGTCAACAAGTCTGGAGCAGTCGTAGACATGGACAAGCTCAACTGGATGAACGCACAGTGGATGAGAAAGCTACCACTGAGTAAAGTAGTTGATGAGGTCATCGCCTACGAGGTCACACGTGGCAATATGAAGATTACCGCGGACAACATGTATGAGCTGTCAGGTATAGATACCCAGCTAAGTGAGCCTGAGATAGAGATGTTTGTATCGATCATCAAAGACAAGATGACTGTGCTTCATGAGTGGCTTACGACACTCCTCATATATAAGCTCCCAATAGCAGCACGAGACAATGCTCTCTATGAAAATGAGAAGATGAAGACAAATACAGAGAGTGCAAAGACTACACTGACTCAACTCGTAGAAGTCATGCAAAGTATACCAAAAGAGAACTGGAATCTCGCCGGTATCACGGTCGCCGTCAAAGAATACATCGATACAAACGAGCTCAAAAACGGCTTCGTCCTCTGGCCACTTCGCGTAGCACTTACCAACTCCCCTTCTTCGCCTGGCGCATTTGAGTCAGCATGGGTGCTTGGCAAAGATGAGGCAGTGAGGAGAATAGCAGAAGCTATAGAGGCATTGTAAAGAAACCCACCAACCTCCCTTATCAGGGAGGCAAAGAGTGCTTTATGGTGATCCCCCTGAGAAGGGGGAATCAAAGGGGGTTTCTTTATCAAAAAGAGAGATGTGCATATGCACATCTCTCTTTTTACCTCTGTCATCCCCGAATACTCGTCGGTCGTTCGACTACGCTCAGACCCTGAGTACCTTAGAAGGGGGATCCATTCATAGTCTTCTATCTTCCCATCATCTCCGCAAGCTGGCGTCGATTTCTCCAAGCTACCGCTCCTGCAAATGCGAGTCCTAGAAGGATTGGTGTCTCAGCACCAGATGCAGGGACTTTTTCTGGCTTAGCACCAGCCGCCTCAAAAGCAGTCGTATCTTCTTCTGGAGCAGCAGGAAGTGTAACCACCTCATCTACACCTGTAGCCGTATAGACAGGTACAACCTCATCGATATCAGCCGTATTCATATTTGCATTTGACACAGTAGCAGCAGCTCCCGCACCGCAATCAATCATGATCTTTGACTCGACAGTGTTGAAAGCAAGCTTGAGCTCGAGTTTACCATCTTTTACATCACTCGCCTTGTCCTGACATATGCTAGACTTGAGTTTGAAGTCAAACTGACGAATATCCTCAGATGTAGAGTTCTTGGCTTGGATTACTCCAGGAAAAGCAAAGACAGTACCACTCAGCGCACCATCAGACGGATCGGTGATCTCACCAAATGGAAGAAAGTCCTTCATCTCCATACTTACTGGGAAGTTGATCAAGTCCTGATTGCCCACATTCTGTATGTAGATAGAGTAGCGAATCGTATCTCCAGGAAGGTTTGAAACCTTTTGCGCATCATCTTTCGCACGATCATTGAACTCGATAAAGCTAACCTTTACCTGAGTATCATTGTACGTCACAGTTCCTTCTTGAGATTGCATGGTGGCACCAGTCGTAGTGCTGCCCGTACTGGTCTGAGCAAGTGCCGGAAATGCGCTCATAGTAAGAAGTGCGCCTGTCATCAATGCTCGTGCTGCTATGTGTTTCATACATTTGTTTTATGATGTATCACTCAATTCTACCCCTTTTAGACGTCAAATTGCAAAACGATTTCTTCTCCTCCGTCTCACCCATAGTCAAAGCCGGGCTTTGATTATAGTTGCATACTTGCCGAGAACATTACAGTCTATATACTACTTGACGTATGGAGATTCATCTGCTGCCAAATATGCACAACCAACTACATAGACCGGAATTGCTCATCCCTGCAGGGTCATTGGAAAAACTAAAGACTGCTATTCTATATGGTGCAGACGCGGTGTATTGTGGTCTTCCGGATCTCAGTATGCGCACAAAGTCTACATTTACCCTTGATGAACTCACAGAGGGAATCGCGTATGCACATTCCCATGGTGTTCAGGTATACGTGACACTCAATTTGTACGCTCACAACAAGGATATCCAAAAGCTCCCTCAGTTTATTGGTACATTGCGAAAGATACGACCAGATGGGGTTATTATTGCCGACCCTGGTGTATTTCAGTATGTCAAAGATCATGCACCAGAGCTCAAACTCCATATATCGACACAAGCAAATATTACGGGATGGCTCAGTGTGCAGTTTTGGGAAAAGCTTGGAGCAGACCTCGTAGTACTCGCCCGCGAAGTCAGCTATGCCGAGATGAAGGAGATCAGAGAGAAATGTCCCAATATCAAGCTAGAACAGTTTGTGCATGGCTCTATGTGCATGACCTATTCGGGCAGATGCTTGCTTTCCAACTTTCTCGCGGAACGTGGCGCAAATCAAGGAAACTGTGCTCATAGCTGCAGATGGAATTATAAGCTCCATATGAAACTAAAAGATGGGACTACTGAAGAGCTACTACTCACAGAGGAGAACAAAGACCTATTTTCCTTTTTCCTCGAGGAACAGTTTCGGCCTGGAGAGCTCATCCCACTGGAGGAAGATGAGCAAGGAGCATACATACTGAACTCCAAAGACCTTTGCCTCATGCCACGTCTCCCGGAGCTGATCGGTATTGGTATAGACTCTTTCAAGATAGAAGGGCGCAACAAGACAAATTACTATGCTGCCATAGTCACCCGCGCGTATCGTATGGCAATAGATGACTATATAAAAGACCCGGACTCCTGGAATGTGGATACATACATGAAAGAACTCGAAGCGGTACAAGGACGTGGATATACACTGGCATTTCACGATGGCAGACTCACCAACCTTGCTCATAACTATGAACATGGCGGTTCTCAGTCGTATTGGGAAAATGCCGGGTTCATACGCGCATGGGATGGTGAGGATATCATCTTTGAGGTAAAGAATACTCTCCTTGCGGGCGAGCTCATAGAGTTTCTGTCACCAAACACTCGAGAGCCTATCCGCCTTCGCTTACAAAGCTTCGAGGACAGTGAAACGGCTGAGATCACAGAAAAAGTTTCACCAGGGCAGCAAAAAGCTATTCGCATCCCATCTTCAATATTTAGAACTATTGATCCCCGAAACGTACTTCCGATACTCACGGTTGCACGAAAAAAGAAGCAGCTTACGCTCCTTGAACGCAAACAACTACGACTTGAGCGCGAGGAGTGGAAAGCAGAGAAAGAAAAGACAACAGTGCCCCCTGACCGGAAACTACGGCTCTTGGCAAACACACAGGAACAACACCTCCCCGCCACATCTGAAGATGCCGCCTATCATAAGTCACCAAGGCTCGGCAGTGAGGGCTGCTGTGGCAAAGGCTGCAATGGCTGCCTTATCTTTTGGTATGACCCAAAGTATGCAGCAAAGAAACTAGAGCTGGAGCAGCATTGGTCTCCAAATACAGCCGTCAAATAGGAGTGCGATACCGCTTTTCTCCGGGATGACGAATACCTTAACTCTTAAGCTGAATCTCCCCTACCTTCACTGTCTTTTTGATAAGATCCAGCGTCAGATCATCAAAAGCAAATGCAGAAGTTACTTCGACCGTATCAAGCTCCTTGGCTATACTCAGGCCCTGGTCTGACTTGGCCTTTCGCACCTGCATGATCACGTCTTTGGTAGCAGTCCATAGTTCTATAGACTCACTACTCGTATCAGTCGGTAGAGACTCTGTATGGATAGATGTCTTGAAACTCTCATCCTCCATAGCCTTGTCATATGCATCCTCCCCCATCATCGGTTTGAGATAGAGATTGTGATACAGCTCCTCAGTAATAAACGGAATGATCGGTGAGTAGAGAATCAGAATCTTTTTGAAGAGATCAAAGGCTACGGACAAAAACTCTTCCTTGTTATCATTTTGATACACAGGATGCTTCATGATCTCCACATAGTTGTCACAGAAATCATGCCAGAAAAATGTATCTACTGTCTGGCGCGCAAGCGAGTACTCGTAGTCATCGAAGTACTTCTTGTATGTCGCAAGCGTCTCGCTAAATCGAGCATAGATGCTTTTGTGAAGAGGATTGAGCTGACTGTCATCCTCGGATGAAGCGAAGCGGAAGTCCGGGGATCCATCCAATACACCCTTTTGATGGATTCCCGCCTGCGCGGGAATGACAGAATTCTCTCCTTCGATGAACATCTTGAGCAATGCCGCTACGTTTGTGATCTTTGTGATCAATCGTTTACCTATACGCAACTCTTCTTCGTTGTACCGAAGTGACTGACCAAGCGTGCAACCAGATGCCCAGAAGCGCATGACGTCTGCCCCCCATGCTTTCAAGACCTCGCGAGGATCTACTACGTTGCCTAGCGACTTACTCATCTTCTGTCCCTTACCGTCCAATGCATGCCCCGAGATCATAGTAGTCTTCCAAGGCAGCTCTCCGCTGTGGTAGTAGCTCTTTACCATGGTATAAAACAGCCACGTACGGATGATCTCAAATGCCTGAGGACGCATAGAGAGTGGCATCTGAGTCATATTGTATATATCTCCACCTTCCCAGCCTGCGGCAATCTGCGGACTCACAGAACTCGTGAACCAGGTATCTAGGACGTCCACGGTTCCGCGAAGATCGCTATGCCCTGCCTTGTCGATAATCGACTGCGGTATAGGATCAGACGTCGGATCGACCGGAAGCTCGTGAATCTCTGGTACATACGGATCACCCGTCTTGTTGCAGTACCAGACCGGAATCGGTACTCCGAAGAATCTCTGGCGCGATATACACCAGTCCCACTCAAGACCATTGACCCAGTTATCAAAGACATTCTTTAGCTCCGGTGGATACCATGCAAGCTTCGCTCCCATCTCTAGCAGCTTGTCTTTGATCTCTACTGTCTTCACAAACCACTGCTTGGTGAGCACAAACTCTACCGGTGCCTTGGTACGTTCATACACATTTACGGTATGTGTGATCTTGTCTTGCTTTACCAAAAAGCCAGATTCTTTGAGATCCTCGATGATAGCAGTGCGGGCTGCCTCGATCTTCATCCCCTGGTACTTGCCGGCAAGCTCACCGAGCCGACCATCGAGACCGATCAATGCGCGCAGCGGAAGCTTGTGCTTCTTCCACTTGGCCACGTCTTCTTTGTCACCAAACGTTGAGACCATCATCAGTCCCGTACCTTTTTCTGGATCTACCGACTCGTCAGCATAAATACCCACTTCGTAGTTAAACAAAGGAATTGTTACCGACTTCTTGTCTTTAAACCTCGTATCACTCGGATGATGAAATATTCCTACTACAGCAGGTATCAGCTCAGGCCTGGTCGTCGCGATCTGTGCAGGAGTGCCGTCGTCAAACGTAAAGTTTACATAGTTCATAAAGCTCTCGCGCTCGAGATCCTCCAGATCTTCAAACGCTACTGCAGTCTGAGAAACAGGGCAGTACAAAAACGGCTCTTCACGCTCGATGACAGCGTCTTTTGCAAAAAGATCGAGAAACGATATCTGTGAGATCTTCTGAGCATAAGGTGAGATCGTAGAGTAGTATCCAAGCGGTGGGTAGAGTGTAAAGTCGCATGATAGTGCTACGTCTTTAAACGCCTGAGCAAACTTCGCACCGCCCTCTGCGGTCTCTTTCATACACAACTCACGAAACTCTGCTCGCGTGATCCGAGACTTGTCGATATTGAACTTCTTCTCGATAAATCGCTCAGTTGGAAGACCATTGTCATCAAAGCCCATCGGATACAAGACATTGAAACCACACAGACGCTTATATCGCGCAGCCATATCTGCCTGCACATAGCTCATGGCATGGCCCATGTGAATATAGTCACCACTCACATAAGGAGGTGGGGTATCGATAGAAAAAGTTTCTTTGTTTCTAAAACCCGGTTTTGGATCTTCAAAAAAACCGGGTTTTGAGTCATCTGCGCCCTCACGATCAAACGCATACACTCGCCTCTCTTCCCAGTACGTCTTCCACTTAGCTTCCAACTCTATATATGACGGCTTAATTTCCTCTGACATAAATATGTTAAGTG
>CAYGIM010000046.1:0-5788 GCA_964349895.1 uncultured Candidatus Peribacteria bacterium
GGTAGAAGAAAGGAGAAAATACATATGCAAGTAGATGATTCAGCATTCTTGTATGTAGCCACAGTACAAGGCCTGGCAGCAGACAAGGATGGAAGACACTTAGTGATTTCCCGTGACAAGGCTGGGACATACCAAACTCTTCAAGAGGTGGGTATACCCAAAGAGACCGTCCAAGAAGTTGAGGTCATTAGACCAGTACCGCCAGCAATGCTAGCGTACAACCAAAACAGACATTATTAATAGTTAAGAGCCACGTCGGGCAGGTATCCCCTGCCCGCGATTTTTTCGTGTGTCATTGATGTGAATAATATTTCACAATACGAGATCTGGCCGTACAATAAGGCCAATACACCTTATAATACCTGGCCATATGAAGAAACTCGCCCTCAGCATAGGAGGAATCGTACTCCTCCTGCTCGTACTGTTTCTCGGAAACTTCGCACTGCAAACACCCGAAGTGCTCGGGAGCAATGTGAACTCGGTAGAAAAGACCATCGCACAAAACGCGCCTATCATCATCAACTTCAATACGATGATGGATCAACGATCGGTAGAAGAGAGGTTTTCTATCACACCAAAGGTAGAAGGATCTACCTCGTGGAATGGCAACAGTCTGGTGTTTACACCCGCGTCTGAGCTCACCCGCGACAGTGTCTATACGATCTCGATCGACAAAGGTGTCAGAAGCGTCCTAGGCAAGACCTCGGCCGACCCGTACAAGATCAGTGTCAAAGTAGGAGAAAAGCCAAAGGTCGTACTCGTGAGCCCAGAAGACATCACGGTACCGGTAGGCACACCGATCGTGATCATGTTTAGCTCACCTATCCGAGCGCTTGGAGACATGAGCAACCCTCACCTACCGATTACTGTAGAGCCTCGTATCGACTACTCGATCGACTGGATCGATACATCTACGATCAAGCTCATACCATCTCACCTCGATGCCAGCACCAAGTACACCGTCAAGATAGCAAAGGGTATCAAGAGCCGAGATGGTGGCCTTACAGAAGCAGACACCACCGTGTCGTTTCAGACCGAGCAGCCTATCCTCAAAAAGAACTCCCACGAAGCAGAAGGTACACAGAGACCATACGGTGTTACCGAGCCTATCAAGCTTACATTTAACCAAAAGATGAATCTCTCATCTGTCACGGGCAAGATGAAGTCAGAGCCCTCATCATCATGGAATGCATCATACGACAAAGAAGATCCGAACACTGTGGTCCTCACACCGAGAGATCCGCTGACTCGCAACTCCGTGTATACGATCACTCTTCCTGCAGGTACGCAAGGAGTAGAGGGAAACCTCGGTATGCTACAAGATGAGATGTTTGGCTTCCGCACCGCAGGCGACTTCGTGCTCAACTCATCCGACCCGGCGCAAAATAGCACAGGCTCATCTATCTACAATATCAGCCTCACGCTCAGTAACCCTATCGATATCAAGGGCCTCGAGGACAAGATAGAGATCATCCCCGCACCAAAAGACAAACCCACAGTCTCCGTGAGTGATACGACGCTCTATATCAATACGACGCTCAAATACTCTACGGTATATCAGCTAAGCTTCAAAAACGGTGTGGTCGATATGTTTGGCCAGCCATTTAAGACCGTGCCTAAACTCACGTTTACAACGCAAGAGATGACACCACAGGTACGCCTAGGTCGTCCCAACCAGTACAGTACGCTCAATATACTCAATGCGTATCAGAGTGACTTCTCGCTCCTCCTCTCCACGATCAACACCAAGCGTGTCCTCGTAGAAACATGTCAGATTCCGATGGAAGATATTATGAAAGACATTTCTCGCTTCTCCACCGAGTACTTTCCTGACACCTGCGTAAGCAAAGCATCGTGGACAACCGAGCCCAAAGGAGATCATGACACAGCAATCAATGCCCCCTTGGATCTCAATCGTCTCACGAAAAATCTTCTCCCAAGCACTCCCGATATCTGGTACATACGCGTGACTCAAGAAGGCAGAGACAAAAATGACTACAACACGATCGATGGCGGTATCTTTGTCAGGACCAAGACAGCCCTGACTCTCAAGCGCAGTGGTAAGAACTTCCTCCTCTGGGCAACCGATCTCAAGACAGGCCAGGTCGTAAGTGATACACCTGTAGATATTTATGTAAATGGCAATCAAGGTGACGTGAAGCGCCTGGAGAAGACCTACCAGACAAATAAAGACGGTATTGTGATGGATACGTCCGACAAAGCATATGATATCTCCTACGCCGTTGCGAAGCGAGACAACGATCTCTCGTTTGTATCCGGTTCCATGAGCAATGGTATCGAGACCTGGGACTTTGGTCTCAACAGTGGATCAAACGCCAGCGGGCTCATAGGACACGTCTACACCGAGCGACCTGTATATCGTGGCGGTGATACCGTATACATCAAAGGCTTTATCCGCAAAGACAACGGCAAACGGCTCGTCCTCCCTGAAGAGACAGATGCAGAAATCAACGTCTCAAATACCGAGGGAACAACCATCTATAATAAGAAGCTCAAGCTGAGCTCATTTGGTAGCTTTGATACGTCGTTTACCTTAGCTGAAAACGCCAAACTCGGAGACTATGCACTGACCACGACACTCAAAGATCCAAAGACAAAAGAGACCATCTACTTTGACCAAGGTGGCTATAGTGGATTTTTGGTTGAGGAGTACCAAAAGCCAGAGTTCAAGCTCAGCATCTCTAGTGACAAAGAAGACTACGTGGGTCTCAGCAAACCTATTATTACGACCACTGCCGAGTACTACTCAGGTGGGCCAGTAAAGAACGGCAAGCTTTCGTACACGATCAACAAGATCCCCTATTACTTCGCAGCACCAGGCGAGCTATCCAGCTATACATTCAATGACAACACCGATTATTCTTCTGATGCCTGGGCAACCAAGATGATCGACCAAGGAGAGACAACGCTGGATAACCAAGGGACTGCCAGCATTAGCGCCAAGACAGATGCCATCAAAGATACTCTTGCCTCAGGTGAGAGTGCTCTGATCACGTACGAAGGCACGATTACCGATAGTCAGAGCCGATCAGTATCTGATCGTGTTTCATCTATCATCCACGCATCCCGCACCTACGTCGGACTCAAAGCACAGAGCTACATATCCAGCGAAGGAGAGAAAGCAATGTTTGATATCGCGACTGCGACCTCTACCGGTGAGCGCAAAGCATCTACCGCAGTAAGCCTCCGCGTCCTAGAGCGCAAGTATGTGACAGTCAAAAAAGAAGGCATCGATAGCAACAGCTACAACGAAAGCGTTGCCGAAGACAAGGAGATTTATCGAACCAATGTGACGACAGGAGAAAAAGGTCTCGCATCATTCTCACATACGTTCGCATCAAGTGGTATCTACATCCTCGAGGCAACTGTGCGGGATGCAGAAGGCAACCTAGGACGTAGTGCCATCGAGGTATATGTGACAGGACGTATAGCGATATCATTTAAACAAGACAACACGTCACGCGTAGAGCTCACCTCTGACAAGAAGTTCTACAAGACAGGAGAGACCGCAAAGATCCTTGCTCCTTCGAGCTTTAAAAAAGCTCTCATCTTGATCACCAAAGAACGCGACAGCGTGATCAGTTACCAAGTAAAGAGCATCGAGAACTCCTATACGTTCCCGATAATCCTCAGCAAGAACGATCTCCCGAATATCTACGTCTCCACCATCATCAACAAGATTCCAGATGAGAAAGATACTGAGCCAGCATTTGAGGTGGGATACACCAACCTTGCAATCGATACGACAGAAAAAGAACTCACTATCGATATCACGCCCGACAAGCCATCGTATGAGCCGCGACAAAAAGTAACCCTCGATATCCGCACCAAGACCACTGACGGTCGTGGTGTCAGCTCAGAGGTGGCTCTCGCAGTTGTAGATGAGAGTATCCTGGCACTTGTAGGAAACCCAAAGGTAGATCTCGTGAATGGTGTATTTTATAGCACGCGCCCTCTCGGTGTGATGACAGCTGCAAATCTCACATCATACATCTCTACCAAAAACGTCCGAGCAGGAAAAGCCAAAGGTGGCGGTGGTGGTCTCAGCGATAAGCCACGTGGAGACTTCCGAGATACCGCGTACATCAATCAAACTGTCACGACCGATCAGCAAGGAAACGCGCGCATCAGCTTTACCCTACCTGACAATCTCACGACATGGCAGGTGTTGACCAAGGGAATTACGAAAGAATCTGAGGTGGGCAACAAAGAGATCGCGATTGTTACGGAAAAGAAGCTCATGGTACGCCCTGCTCTTCCAAGTTTCGTGCGACCAGGTGATGCTCTTATCGCCTCATATGCAATCATCAACAATAGCAAAGACGCTGACCGTGTGACTGTCGCCCTTACAGGTACAGGGTTTACACTCCAAGGCAGCGCAACAGATACAATTGATCTCGCAAGCCACGAGGAGCATGTCGTCACCTTCCCTATCAAGATCAACTCCGATGGTATCAAGCCTTCATTTACGCTTGCTGCCACAGGCAAGCAAAACAAAGACAGCATCGTGATCTCACCCAAGCTTGAGAAAGGACTGCTTCCTCGCGTAGATGCTACGTTTGGCAAAAGCGCCGGTGTCTCTACTGAGTACATCTCACGCCCTGAGACAGCCAATACCAAAGAAAGCTCGTTTACTGTAGCCGTATCCAGAACGCTGCTGCCTCAGATCGAGCAAGCAAGCAAAGACCTGATCACCTACGAGTACGAGTGTAGCGAGCAGCTGATGTCAAAAGTTCTCTCATATATGCTTACCAAGCAGATACTAGGAAGCGCGCTGCAGACCAAACTGGATACTACCAAGGCATTGCAAAGAATCTATGCGACACAGCGAGCAGATGGTGGATTTGGATTCTGGGATAGCTCACAAAACTCGTACCCTATCCTCTCCGCATATATCGTAGAAGGACTCTGGGATCTAAAAGGAATGGGCGTGAGTGTAGACAACAACGTGCTTGCCAACAGCATCAAGTACCTCGAGACCGAGCTCAAAGAGCGCGATCTCAAGCGAAGTCCAAAGATCATCCTTCTTCATGCGCTAGCATATGCGCAAAGCAAGTCTGTTTCTGTAGGTACGCTCAACTCACTATACTTAGAGCGCGACAAGCTCAACCTCTATGAGAAAGCACTGCTCGCAGAAAGTTTTCACTTCATAGGTAAAAAAGATGAGGCAACAACGCTGATCAAAGAAGTATTGAACACCGAGCTCATCGATACCATCACGCGTAGCTTGAGCTACTCAGACGAGCATGTACGGTATGCACTGGTCACCCAAACCGGTATCACTGCTACCGTCCTGCGCGCACTGCTCCGCATCAACCCTACGCACCCTCTCCGCGACAAGCTCGTATACGGTATACAGACTGGCAATAGAAGCTATCATAATACGCAGGATGAGATCACGACACTCAGGGCTCTCGTCTCGTACTATAATCAGTTTGAGAAACAGCTGCCCAAAGAGCTAAGCATCCTGATAACCAAAAACAGTGAGAAGATCTTCTCAACACTGCTCACGGATCAGAGAACAAAGGACAGCAAGACCGACACCTTTGAGACGCTACTCCCCTACCCAAAGATCAATGAGATCTCCCTATCCAGCGAAAGCAAAAGTCCATTTTGGTATGACATCACCCTATCCACCGCACTCAACGCAAAAGATGTTGAAGCCGTAGGTCGAGGCATAAGTATCAATCGTGCCTGGTATAGTCTCAGTGATACCAAAGCGCTGACTCCTCTTACCACTCTTAAGCTCGGCGAGACGTACAAAGGC
>CAYGIM010000046.1:5798-6375 GCA_964349895.1 uncultured Candidatus Peribacteria bacterium
TACAAAGGCAAGGTAACTATCACCGTACCTGAGGACAGATCGTTTGTGATCGTGGATGCACCGTATGCCAGTGGTATGCGCGGTATCAATACCCGTCTTGCTACCAACAAGCAATCCGATGACAGCTCACTCAATCAAGGTGAAGAAGGCAATATGTGGAGCTGGTACGAGAAAGAACTATGGAGATTCAACCAAGTAGAGTACCGAGATGATCGTCTCGTCTTGAGTGCCGACTACCTGCCCAAAGGAGTATATGAGTATGAGTTCCTCGTGAGAGCAGAAAGCCGCGGATCGTTCCTCGTCCCATCTGCACGTGCCTCGCTCTTTTACTTCCCTGAGATTGCGGGAAATACGACAGCACAGGAAGTGACTATTAAGTAGTTCTTGTGGTGCAGGGTTATAACCCTGCACCACAATGTCATTGCGAGTACTCGAAGTCTTGGATCCGCCGGGGCGGGCAATCCATATATGTACCTTGTATGGGCCCCCGGCGAGTACTCAGGAATGACAAACGCATAAGCGAGACATGAACCGTACTCGCAATGAACAACGGCCTTTTTGTTAACCCACCCTACCC
>CAYGIM010000047.1:0-6181 GCA_964349895.1 uncultured Candidatus Peribacteria bacterium
GGATCGGATACACAAACTGCGAGATATCCATGGCTGCATCCATATTGATCAGCGGCGTAAGCCAGCCAGACTCCAAGAAACGCGGATAGTGATGCACATAGTAGCTTCGTGCATACATACCTGAGAGCTTGAGACGGTTGTACTCGATCTCCATAGCGCTTGGGGCTATAAGACCTTTGAGCGTGAGAATTCCTTCCTCAAACTGCTTCTCTGCTCGAAGCATCTCGGCATCTTGCGTCGCTTTTGATGACGTATCTTTCTTGATCCCTGCAATGCCAGCCTTGATCAGATCTGCGGCTTCTGTAGCCTGTGATGCGAGGTTGGTAGCAGAAGGATCGATGGTCTGTGGAGCATCAGCAAGAGGCTTCTTTTGCTTCCAAAACATAAGCGTGTCTTTGATCGACGCCCATGTTCCTTTTGCCGTACCGGTTGCGACCGATCCGACACTTTTCTTTTCGCCTGCTTGTGTGCTATCTATGATTTCTGTTTTTGGGTCCATAGAGGGAAATAACTATCCCATTATGCTACCACAAAAAGGCTCAGAATATCAAAATACTGAGCCCAAGATAGATGAGCTCTTAAAATGGGGCGTTAAAAATCAATGAAGTACGAGAAAGCAAGAAGTGAGACGTGCTTGTCCGCCGTAGCCTGAGCGAAGGAGGAAGGTGTAGTACTGCTACATCGAAGGAGCGAAAGCCGCAGCTGACAAAGTAATTCGTGATTTTAAACGGCCCAGCAACTATATCTTGCCAACAAGATCCAATCCTGGAGTCAGAGTGCTGTTTCCTGGTCTCCAGTTGGCAGGACACACCTCACCTCCGTTTTCCCGTACAAATATCGCCGCCTGCAGCTTACGCAAGAGCTCTTCAGCACTCCTACCGATGCTATTGTCATGCATCTCTATCGTCTTGAGCACACCATCTGGGTCGATGATAAAACTTCCGCGAAGCGACAAGCCCTGATCCTCGATGTATGTACCAAAGAGGCGGCAAACATTGCCCGTAGGGTCAGCAAGCATCGGATACGTGATCTTGGCTATAGCGGGAGAGTTGTCGTGCCACGCTTTGTGAACAAAAACTGTATCCGTGCTCACACTCAGGATCTCGGCACCAGCCTCCTGAAATGCCTGGTACTGATCAGCTAGTTCTGCGAGCTCGGTCGGGCAGACAAATGTAAAGTCGGCAGGATAAAATACTACTGCGACCCACTTGCCCCGCAGTGATGACAACAAAACTTTCTTGATCTGATCCTCATGAAACGCCTCAAGCTCAAAATCTGGTACCTCGTGTCCTATTTTTATCATAAATGTACTGTTAACAATTAGCTACTTCATTGTATATCGTTTGCGCGATCGATCAATGAAGCATCCAGTCTCTTTCCGTCATCCTCGACTAGTCAACTATGTCAAAAAGAAAGTTGATCGGGGATCCATCTCCATACGGAATGTAAGAAAGAGTTTTTGCTTTATGTTTCTGGATCCCGGATCGCGTCCGAGTACGTACTTGTCCGGGATGACGGACAAAACAGACCTATTTATTCTTACTCCAGTTCAAACACCGCGCGCTCGGTCTCGGGATGCATACGTTTACGGAAGATCTTTTGCGTCGTAGGCCGCTGCTTCTGGCGAAGAGCTTGTTGTTCTTTCGGGGTGAGATGTGTGATACCTTGGCACATCTCAGAGCAGGTGTTCTCGAGCTTGGCACAGCAAGTCTTACACGAGATAAACAAGAGATTGCACATGGCATTCTGACAGTTGATATACTCGTCACATGACTGCTTACAGATATCACACTCGGTCAAAACATCGTCGGTGATAGTTTCAGCACCTCGCTCGTCGAAGACGAAGTTCTTGCCAATGAAGCGAGATGGAAGTCCTTTTGCCGCGACATCCTTTGCATACTGGATGATCCCACCATAGAGTTGATGAACCTGTTCAAAGCCCTCGTTTTTGAGATATGCACTCGCCTTCTCACAGCGTATACCGCCCGTGCAGTAGAGCGCAATCTTCTTCTCTTTTTGACCTTGGAGCATTGCGGATACCATCGGCAACTCGTCGCGAAAGGTGTCAGATGGTGGGCATATGGCTCCTTCAAACCTACCTATACGGCTCTCGTAGGCATTTCTCATGTCTACCACAACCACATCATCTTCTTCCAGGAGCGCATTAAAAGCCTCAGCATCCAGATGCGTCCCTACGTTTTCTATATCATATGTACCCGGCGCGAGGCCATCGGCTACGATCTGATTCTTGACCTTGATAGTTAGCTTGTAAAAAGAAAATCCATCCTCGACCGCGATCTTAAAAGGAATGTCTTTGAACTCGGATCTCGCGTCCATCGTTGCGCGAAATTCTGGAAGCTCTGCTTCGGGAAGGCTGAGCTGCGCATTGATCCCCTCTTGGCTTAGATAGATCCGCCCAAGCACTCCCATAGAACTCCACTCTACGTACAGCTCGTCACGAAGAGCATGTGGATCCATGATGTGTACATAGCGATAACACGACAACGTGATTCGCGGCCGTGTATCTTTCTCCAGATGCTTCAAAGCATCTTCTCTACTGTATGGATTGAGCAACTTTTTCATACGTATCTATTCATTGCTTACGACGATCTGATCACGCACGAGATACACGATCTCACTCAGCCTATCAAAGTAGGCAGTGCCATCACGTGGTATGAGTGAGCGTTTTGCCTCGAGCTCATCAAGTGTTTTCAGGAGTATATGTACCTTATCTGGCTTTAGTTGTCCAGACGACAAGAGGTACCACTCGATACACGCACACAGCGTTCCGGCAAGCAGCTCAAACTCCTGACTCGAGTCGAGAAGCGTTGTAGGAAATGGCAGATCATTGATCTCAGAAAAGCCCTCCGCAATCGTCAGAAATAGATCACTTGTCATGGACAACCTCGTTGAGCAGTCGATAAATATGCTTGAGCTTGTCGTCAATCACCTGCTTCTTGGTGACCTCTTCTTCCAAGATATGCGTCAGACCAGAAGAGAGAAACTTCTCGTTGGTAATCTTCTTACCCAAGTACTCGCTCTCTTTTGTAAGTGAGGTCGCCTCACCTTTGAGACGGTCGACGAGATCATTGAGTGAGATGTGCGGCGTCAAGACGAGCGAGACCTCTGCACCATCTACACTGCGGCTCGCATAGCCTGACTTCGGAAGCTTCTTGCGATCATAGTGCACAGTCTCGAGACGAGCGAGACTCTTGATGATTGAGTCACACTGAGAAAGCAAAGGGGAACCACCGATGATAAATGCGACACCTTTTTCGTGTGGCTTGATATCCCAGGCCTTACGGATATCTTTGACCGTACCGACAACACCCTTCACCAAACGGAAGAGCTCTTCGTCTTCTGGCTTCATGACCTCAGTATGCTCAAGACGAACCAACGGCTGGAGGTAGAGAGACTTCGGAATCATGAGCAAGTCTTTTGCCATAACCTCGGCCATGGTGGGTATAAATGGGTAGAAAAGACGCGTCAGCGTATGAAACGTATAGGTAAGCACTTCTTTTTGCAGTGGTGCTTGCTCACTCTTGGCGATCTCTACATACCACTCACTGACTTCATGGGTCAGAAATAGTATAAGACCGCGCACAGCAGGACCAATGTCATTTTTCTCCACAGCATGCACGAGTCGAAGGGCCACCTCATCCAATCTTTTGAGAAGCCACTTCTGCGACAACGTAAGCTTGTTCTTGTCTTTCTTGATCAGTGCCGCACAGTCCTCATACGAACGCTTGGAGAGACCTTGTGACTGGATGTAGCGACCAATATTCCAAAACTTGTTCATAAACGACTCAAGATGGGCAACCTTGTCTGGCACAAACTTCACGTCGTGTGTCAGATCAAGCTCGCTCGCTATATAGAGTCGTAGCATGTCACCACCGCACTTATCCAGCACAGCACGCACGTCTTGTAGATACTCACCGCGGAGCTTGTTTGACTTACGTCCTAGTTCATCGCGCACGATACCATGCAAGATCACATTCTTGATCAACGGGCTATCATGCAAGATCGAGCCGATAGCCAGACTGCGCGCTACCCATCCGTACCAACCATCGAGGTCAGCAACACACGTATAACTATGGGTATTGCTCTTATCCAAGCAGTACGGATAGATACTTGCTACAAACCAAGGATCGAGCTTGTTGACGTCGAGCACTGCTTGTTTCTTTTTCTTGGCCTGCAGAAGCAACTCTTCTTGCGACTCACACACGAGCGGTGACCTGCCTTCCTCATACAATGCAGGCACAGGTATGCCTCCTTGCATCGGACGCGAGATACACCACTCGGTCATATACGGCTTGGTATACTCAAAGAATTGCTGATACTGCTCGGGTCGTATCGAGATCTTTTCGGAGGCTACAGCATCCAGGACGTGCTGATACCCGCTCGCCAGATCCAAGAACCAACCCTTCACCAGCATCGGCTCAACCTCTTTACCTGTATAGACAGATCTAGGCAGTGCCATGACACGGTCTTCTACTTTTTCTAAGTTGCCGATATTGTCGAGATACTCTACGACATTGATCCGCGCCTGCTCGAGCGTAAGCCCCTCAAACGGACCGCTCTCCTTACCCATCGTACCGTCGGGTGAGATCACGGGATACAGCGGCAGTGCGTGATCACGAGCAATCTCCAGCTCTTCTTGGTTGTGACCTGGGGTCAGCTTCATCGCACCACTCCCCTCCTCCATCTTGACCCGGCTATCCGCAATGATCGGGATCTCTTTATTGAGTATCGGCAGGATGAGTACCTTGCCCACGTACTCTTTGTAACGCTTATCGTTGGGATGCACCGCGACAGCGACGTCACCGAGGATAAACTCAGGTCTCGTCGTCGTCAGTACGACCGACTTGTCCGCAGCTTTTACAAAGTAACGGATATGGTAGACCTTGACCGGGACATCTTCATACAGGATCTCTGAGTAGTTGAGGATGGACTGAGAAGCAGGACACCAGTAGACGATACGCTCTCCATAGGTCAGCGCGCCTTTTTTGGTAAGAGCGTGAAAGAGCTGATACACACGATCCATAAAAGCAGGATCCGTATCTTTCCAGAGCGCATGTGGTGTCACGCCCGATCTGAGGAGTACCTCATCTATCTCGTGACGAATACCATCTTCTTGCATGCGAAACTCTTCGACCGCACCTTCGAGCAAACGCTGCTCGCCTACGGTTCGCGCCTGCCCACGAGCCATAGCATGCTCCAAGAAAAGCCCGCCTGTATTGATCAATGCAGGAAAGTAACTCTTACGCCCCAAGAGTGCATTGAAACGACTGAGGACATCGGCCTGGATCAGCGTCACACATGTAGAAAAGTCAAAGCTGCTCAAAGAATCGATCGCAGTACCTATGTAGATCTGCGACTTCTCCTTGAGCGGATATCTGCCCAGATCTCGCTTCTCTACCTTCATGCGATCTTTCCACAGAGCGTCCCAGTCAACGACCTTACGCACCCCTTCAGCATGTGGCTGCTTGGGCTGAGCACTGGCTTTTGCGGGTACCGCAATTGGCTTCTTGTTAAAATGCTTTTGTGGCTGAGCATGCTTGGCTTTGGAAGCGGCCACCACAACAACTTTTTTCTTAGGCTCAACTACTGACTTGGTAACAACAACCTTCTTAGGTGGAAACTTCTTTTGAGGCGCAGCAATGACTTTTTTCGTAATAGCCTTCAGTGGCTGCTTGGAGGCTGGAGCGCGCTTCGGTGCTACAGACTTTTTTGCGATTGGTTTCTTGGCAACGACTTTCTTCACGATCTTTTGTGCAATCGGCTTTTTTACGGCTTTGCTCACGGCCTTTTTTGGCGTAGGCTTTGTTGCCTTTTTGACAACCTTCTTGGGCGCAGCTTTTTTGGACACAGCCACCTTGGCGGCTTTCTTTAGAGGGGGCTTCTTGTGAGGAGCCGCTTTATTACTTTTCTTAAGAGCCATAACACTAAGGGTTCATTTATCTAAGTAAGAGATGCGCTTATCCTAGACAAAGAGCCATCAAAGTCAATCTACAAGTAAGATTTGCGCTCTACCAAAGGCTTAAAAAAGGTTGCCGTAATCGCGTCTTGTACTATCGCATTCTCGCATAGAGAGAAACAAAAAGGGACATTGCTTAGTCAGCCTTTGGCTCTAAGGATTTTTTGTCGATATCAAGCTTATCCACCCCTAAGACTTTTACAC
>CAYGIM010000048.1:0-6010 GCA_964349895.1 uncultured Candidatus Peribacteria bacterium
ATATTATCGAGCGCAATCGAAAAGTATAAAAAACTATTTAGGAACAGTAGTATTTACTGCATTTTCCAGAGCCTGAAGTAAAGGAGCAGTAATGAATTTAATTCCCGAAGTATACAGGTCCCAGCCCTTGTTAGAATCATGAGTAAACACACCCACCAGCACAGCAGCGGCCATAATAGGCACTATTACAACTAGTAGCCCAAGCTCGAGAAAAGTTAGTTTATTTTTGTTCATGACCTCTATAACAGAGTACCAAACGAATTGGTTTCAGTCTTGTACAAATAGGAATCTATTTCCTAATGTTTTCGTCGAGGGATTTCCCTTGCTCGTCCTTCCAGGAAGTCCAGCCGTTTATAGGTCTGCCTGTGGTAGTTGCGGCTGCAGCCGAAGGACTTTTAAAAAGTGTGTCCTTTGTAAATCGATATGAGGCTCCGTCTCCATTTTCTATAAACGTTCCATCCTCTAGGAATCTCCTTCGCGCTGCTAGCGACCAACCCCAGAAAGCTTCTGTTTCTCTAATTCTTGCAAGAGAATCCTTAAGCACATTTAGACTACCATCCTCAAGCAGCTGAGCTCGAGCGTCTGCTCCGTCGGCTTTCAGATAATAAAGCTTGGTATCCGAGACCGATTCAGAAACACGATCAAACACCTTATAATTTAGGGCGCCCAAAATGAACTGGATATTCTCAAAATACTGCTCCACCGTAACTCTTTCAAATTCCGACAGTGTGTTTTCTTGTGGTTGGACCTTGTTTTCCATGTGCATACGATTTGCCTCGTGAGCAAGGGTTGTTGCTCTGTATTCTAGATATTTCACAAAAGCACGGTTCAGCCCACCTGTAAAAACTACTGCATTGTTCCAGAAATCTTTGTTTGAATCATGGCTACTGATACGCGAATAGAAATTCTCTGATTCGCCAATATACACGAGCTCATCACCTGACCCTTCATCAATACCAAAGAGCAGATATATTCCGGGCTGATTAATTTCGGAACGCTCCTTAAGTTCCTTGAGACTTTGACGCGGTACCACAAAACACTTACCCGACCAGCCGACGAGCTCGATTATCTTCATTCCATTTGGATTTCCTCCCGGAATAAGCATTTGTAGAGCCTGTGGATTCATACCTAAAGCTTAGCGTTAGAAATATCAAAGAATTTTTCAAAGAAGGCAGTAAGTTTGGTGAGTACATTCTCACGCTTTTGAGAGCGCTCCCCTGTTGGAGAAAAGCGCGATACGGGTGGTAGAACCTTCGTAAGGGCTGTGCCGGTAGTTGCTACAGCTCCATCGCGGAAAGCGTTTCGGATAAAAATATACGCTGCATCACGATCAAGATCTTCACTCGCTATAATCTTTTCAAGCTCCTCCAGCTTTTTCACATCCACGAATTTCTGCCAGTCCTCATCTACTACTGAATGCACATCAAGTGCAGAGATAAACTGATTGATAAGGTCCTTTTTGTTGCGCAGTTCAACACTGGAGTCTATTGCCTTATTAATATCAAGCAACATCTCGCGATTCCCGATATGGTCCTCGTGGTATTTCTTGATAAGACCCAATATGTAGTCAATATTTATCTCAACCTGCTTGATGAGTTCCATTTCAAATACCAAATCATCGTTGATGTTCTCTTTGGCATCCTCCGTACCCTTACGGAATTCATTGTATATATCAATGTAGGCACTGTGATAATCCTGAACATCGCGCTCAGTTAAAATCTCGTTGCCAGCAAACTCATCAAACGCCGTCAAAATGTTTCGTACTCGCAAGACCCCGCCATAGAGTTTAATGAAATCCTTCTGGCTTTGCTCTCCAATTATTCGCTCGCCAACAGGAAACTTCTCTAGGAGCTCCGCAACAAGACTTGCATACCCGCGTACTTCCTTCTCTCCGTCCTTGTACCCGTTGTAGTAGTCGGTGTAGGCTTTGAGCAGCACAATACCACTCGCTTCTTTATCACCGAACAGCGCAATGGACTCATTAGTCGCCTTCTCCAGGTTACGGAAACACACAATATTTCCAAAGGTTTTCACACTATTTAGAATGCGATTGGTACGCGAAAATGCTTGTAGAAGACCGTGCAATCGTAGATTTTTATCTACCCACAGTGTATTGAGTGTCGTTGCATCAAAACCAGTCAAAAACATGTTCACCACAATAAGCACATCAATCTCCCGATCCTTTACTCGCTGACTGACATCTTTGTAGTAGTTCTGAAACTTATCGGCAGATGTGTCGTACGAGGTTCCAAACATCGCATTGTAATCAGCAATAGCTCCATCTAGAAAGTCCCGAGAACCCGCGTCTAGTCCACTTGTATCCTCAGAGTTTTCATCCATTACTCCGTCAATCTCTTCCTCATTTGCACCGAAGCTGAATATAGTTACTACCTTGAGTCGTTTATCGCTCGGCACATCCGCAAGCTGTTTTTTAAATTCAGCGTAATACTTCTTGGCGACATCAATGGATGAAACCGCGAAGATGGAATTGAATCCAGCTAATCTACGGTCCTTTAGTTTGTAGAAGCTATTACGTTTAGTCTTTTGGTCGAAATGCTCACGTATATAGCCAACAATATTTGCTAGGCGTTCAGGGGACGCCAGTACTGCCTCACGGTCAATATCGCTCACTTTCTTATCTTCTATATTTTCCGCTTCACGTACCGTAGAAATGTAATCAACCTTAAACGGCAATACATTCTTATCAGCGATAGCGTTCACGATAGTGTAGACGTGCAACTTTTCTCCGAAGGCTTGCTCAGTCGTCTTTAAGTCTGGTCGTCCACCAGAGGATGCATTGATTGCAAATATTGGCGTGCCCGTAAAGCCAAAGAGATGGTAGTTCTTGAATGCCTTTGTAATCGCAGCATGCATATCGCCAAACTGTGAACGGTGGCATTCGTCAAAAATAAGCACCACATGCCCGTTAAAGATCTCGTGCCCTGTGTTGCGTCCAATAAACCTATCGAGCTTCTGGATGGTAGTGATGATAATGCGTGCATTCGGGTTCCCAAGCTGCTTCGCTAGAACGGCAGTACTAGTATTGCTATTAGCAGCACCCTTCTCGAACTTGTCATACTCTTTCATCGTCTGGTAGTCCAGGTCCTTACGGTCGACCACAAACACCACCTTGTCTACATATGGAAACTTACTCACTAGCTGCGCCGTCTTGAAACTGGTGAGAGTTTTACCTGAGCCGGTCGTGTGCCAGATATAGCCGCCCGCTTCAACGGTGCCGAGCTTTTTATAATTCGTACTGACCTCGATACGGCTCAGTATTCGCTCCGTCGCCACTATCTGATACGGTCGCATCACTAGGAGCTGCTTCTCGGTAGTAAACACGCAGTAACGGGTCAAAATACTGAGCAGAGCATGCTTGGCAAAGAAAGTCTTACCGAAATCCATCAAGTCAGTAATCGGTCGATTGGTAGCATCTGCCCACCAGCTCGTAAACTCAAAGCTATTACTTGAGCGCTTTCCTTTTTTTAGAGTGCCATCAGCAGCTTCTCGTATGTGTTCTTTACGAGTCGTATTGCTGTAATACTTAGTGTGCGTGCCGTTTGAAATAACGAATAACTGAACATATTCAAAAAGCCCACCGGAAGCCCAAAAGCTTTCGCGCTGATAGCGATTAATCTGGTTGAACGCTTCGGCAATGGCAACACCGCGACGCTTGAGCTCGACATGTACCATCGGTAGGCCGTTTACAAGCACGGTCACATCATAGCGATTGGCACGCTGTCCGTCTTCCGTAGCGTACTGGTTGATAACCTGCAAGCTATTGTCATGAATGTTGTCCTTTTTGAGGAGGTACACATTCTTTACTGTGCCATCCTCGCGCGAAAGAGTTTTGATGTGATCTTCTTGAATAGTTGCGGTTTTCTCTTCAATACTTTGGTTTGGGTTTGCGAGCTCGCTTGCAAAGAAATGCTCCCACTCACTATCGGTAAAGGTAAAGTCATTGAGATTCTCCAGCTGTTTTCGTAAATTCAATACCAAATCAGCTTCGGAGGTGATGGGTAGGTACTCATAGGCCTGTGTGGTGAGCTGCTCAATAAATGCACGTTCCAGCTCCGCTTCACTTTGATACGAAGCATCACGGACGCGATCAGCGGCAGTGAGATATTCTGCAACAACTGTGCTTTCTTGGTTGTGGGCAACTAAGTTGTAATGGGCGGGCTTATCCGACATATTCCTTGAATGTTAGCAGCTTACCCCGATAGTATTCATATTGCGACCGGCGAGCAGCAAGCTCAGCCGGAAGGCCTATAGAGAGGTCAGTTACGAGGGTATCGAACTTGTCTAGGATTAAAATAATACGCTCTTGTTCGGGGAGCGATGGCACAGGAATTTTTATTCTTGCCAAATTGGAACCGTGAACATGCGGAACACCTCCGCCCTTTTTTGATAAGTGTATTTCGGCTTGTAAATGTTTTAAAAAATAAAAGACATATTTCGGCTTCAATAGTTCGAGATCGGGATTGACAGAAAAGGAGTCGGAAAGAAAAACTGGTTTTGTCCAGTAACTTACGAATCCTGCATACGCACCAGAACTGGAGACAGCTATAGTTTCACCGCTCCTATTTGCGAGATTATGATAATAGGCTGGCTTCTGACCCCCTGCAATTACTGGAATGTCTCCATCAGTAACACTTTGCCTCGTGATAGATGAACCACGTTTAAATTGACACACCTTCCCCAATTCCTCAATTTCCAATTCTCGCTGCTGCATTAAAAGTTGTGCACGATAATGCTCGTACTGCTTCTTCCTAGCTTCGAGTTCAGCTTCGAGTTCAGCTTCGAGTTCAGCTTCGAGTTCAGTAAAACTATTAAGTATCTTCACAATTTCCTCCTGCACTGCAAGCGGCGGGACTGGGATTCTAAACTTTTTTACCTCACTATCTGATATGGCTGGATAGCTTGCGCCCTTCTGTGTTGCCTCGACATAGTCATTGAAAGTTGATGTGCCCATCAAATGAAAAATAAAATCAGTAAATATTTCGCTATCTTTGGGTCGAAGCACGCAGAATCCAGTACTACAAATTTGCCCATCATATCCTGCTCCAATAATACAGAAACGTTTTAATGTCGGTCGGGTTGTACCAAAAATCACGTCACCTTGCTTAACTATCTTTTGTGCTCGACTGGGCGCATTTTCTGAATTTACAATTTGTACCTCTGAAATAGAGTGCGTGATTCTGTCAACGGATGACAAATCGATATATTTGAATGCTTGTTTATGGTTGTTTTGCCATTTTATATTTGAGGTTGATTTACAAACCTGCCCCAACTCCTTAAACACCACCCCATTCGGACAGAGCTCGGCAATCAGTTTTTCAATTTTGCTTTGATGAATCTGCATGTAAATTATGAGAGCTTTTTAATGACCTCATCAGTCAGCATTTCAAGCAAGGGGAAGTTCGTGCCAAGTGAACCCTTAGCAGGAGAAAAATCTTCTGCTAATTTATTCTTGACTTCCTCAATGAGCCCATCAATATCCGGCTTACTATTTCTGTGAAGGTAAGCTCTCATTTGGCCGACAAAAGGGACGGTTTCATCGAGATCAATGTCACAAACTGCCTCAGCATACCGGCTGCAGTAAATGTCTTTAAATCTCGTTTCCACATAATTCTTACCTAGAGTGTCTTCTATCGTACCGTCAGCAACGATACCGCCTACTAAGTCGCGAATCGTGAATACATTATCTACCGAATACGAGCCCCCAATACGGACGATCTTAGTCTTATACATCTTGCCGCTCGCATCGTCGTCCACCACCACAAGAATTGAAATATCTACATCGTTGAGTTTGGAGGCAAGAACATCGAGGTTACTTCCATGTCCATTTGTAATCCCGAATTGACCCTTTCCTTTCAATGCAAGAACTTTCTGTAATAGCACCTTATCTGAAGCACCCTCTACAAGTATGCTGTGCGGATTCAACAAATCTCTATACACTTCTAGGCCAAAGGCCTCACGCAACACCTCGTCATCGATGATACTAGTGTGG
>CAYGIM010000049.1:0-5960 GCA_964349895.1 uncultured Candidatus Peribacteria bacterium
TCTGTGTACTGGTCTTGAGCGCATCTAGCTTTGCAATAGTGAAACCATAGTCAGTAGATCCATAGCTCGTAGTTGTGTTGTCGAGCACGATACGTACAGAGGTAAGAAGCTCTATTCCCCCTCGCAAGCAGCTTACCATCTGATTATAGGAGTCTTGTATCTGTGTGATGGTTGATGTGTTTGTCAGCTTCGCACTGTTTTCACGTGCAGTGTTGCAAGCTGTCTTGGTAGCGCTGTATTGTCCTGATGCCGTCTGCACTGATTGTGGGTAGTTGGCTCCGAGATTACTTTTAAATCCCTCATTGGCTATCGATACATCGACTCCCAGTATATTATCTGCTGCACGAAGAGCAGCTACCGCCTGAGCAGAGCTGGTGCCAAGAGCATTCACGACCTTGAGATATTGGGCATTGATAGAGGTGTCACGGTTGGTAAGTGTCGTGTCTACGAGTTTACTCAGGTCACTAATAGTCTTTTGTGCATTCTCTCGAGAGACTTCCAGCGTAGAAAGTTCTTCTCGAGCAGCTAAGACGTTTTTGTCAGCGGCCTCTACCTCGAGCTCCGCAACGTGGATGTTGGCCTGTTCGTTTTCTTGGGTGTCTTGTAGTTGCTCTTTGGCATTCTTGAGTTCTGTTTGTGCATTCTTTATGCTCACGTCTTGTACTGAGATCTCTTCTTTCTTGGCACCTGAAAGGAGCGTATCTAGGTTTGCTTTTGCTTGGCGGACCTTTTCTTCGGCTTGAGCAATCTGTAGTGATATATCGGATGACTCGAGCTCAGCGATCACAGCGCCAGTGCCAATCTTCTGACCTTCTATCACGTGTATCTTTCGGACCTTTCCTGGACGCTTGAATCCAAGCTCTCTGACATCGATAGCTTTGATAGTACCAAGCTCACGAACAAAGGCAGTTACATCTCCGCGACCAACCTGCGCTGTGTTGTAGATAATCTTTGGGGCTGTCTGACTGCTATACACCTGATAGCCGCCAAACAACAAGAGCAGGGCAAGGGGTATTGCTACTCGTTTCTTTATGTGGAAGCGAAATATCTTCATAGTATATGGGTGTTTGACCAAGGAGTACTACCATAAGTAGTCTATCTTGGCAACTAGGCTCTGATACCAAAAAACCATAGAAAGATCTTATCTTATAGGGTATCTTCGCTATAATAGAGCTATACGAGATTACGAGATACTTATGCTTACATCAGTCAAGTTACGTGAATTATATGTGAAGTTTTTTGAGTCAAAGGGGCATGCGGTCATACCCGCAGCCTCGCTGATTCCTGACAATGATCCTACGGCCCTTTTTACCACAGCCGGCATGCACCCACTCGTCCCCTATTTGCTCGGCGAGCCACACCCGCTGGGGAAACGTCTCGTAGACGTACAGAAGTGCGTGCGGACGACCGATATCGAAGAGATCGGAGACACGACGCATCACACCTGTTTTGAGATGCTGGGCAACTGGAGTCTTGGTGACTACTTCAAACAGGATGCTATTACCTGGAGCTTTGAGTTTTTGACGGGCAGTGAGTGGCTAGGGTTACCGATCGGCAAGCTAGCTGTTACGATCTTTGAGGGTGATAGCGAGATACCAAAAGACGAAGAGAGCGCTTCAATATGGCTCGGATTAGGCATCCCCGCTCACAAGGTGACACCTATGAGCAAGAAGGACAACTTCTGGGGACCTGCCGGGATGACCGGCCCGTGTGGCCCAAGTACCGAGATGTACTACTGGATTGGCGAAGGCACTCCCCCACTCGAGTCAAATCCTCGCGATGACGAGAGCAACTGGGTAGAGATCTGGAACGATGTCTTTATGGAGTATTTCAAGCAAGAAGATGGTTCCTTTCAGCTGATGGATCAGAAGAATGTAGACACAGGTATGGGCCTTGAGCGCGTAGTCTCTGTGCTTAATGGTTACTTTGACAACTACCGCGGAGACAGTCTCTATCCACTGATCACACTTCTCGATGGGCTTACGGGGACAACATACCTGACTGATACTCCCGCAATCGTGCGAGCGAAGCGAATCATAGCTGACCATATCAAAGCTGCGACATTTATCATTGGTGATGAAAATGGTGTTACCCCGTCCAACAAGGACCAGGGCTACATCCTACGAAGACTGATACGACGCGCTATCATGCAGGCGTATGTGCACCTCAACCTTACGCAGGATACCAAGACCATGACACAGGTTGCTACCAAGTGTATAGAGATGTTTGGCTCGCTGTATCCTGAGATCGGAAAGAAGAAAGATCAGATCGTACGTGAGATAGCAGGAGAAGAGGAGCGGTTTGGTGATACGCTCGTACGTGGTAAAGAGGCGCTCGAGAAGAGCCTCACTGACATACAGACAGCTCTCACGACCCTCTCGCAAGATCCAAACTTGTATAACAGCAGCTCGTACAAGACTTTGAGTAGTAGCTTGAGTGAGAGTGAGCCTTTGACTAAGCTCATGAGTATCATAAATCCTTTGCTGGCTCAGGCTGGCCAAGAACGCTTACTGAAAAACGGCGAGACAGACGATGCTGAGCGCCTCAGACGAGAAAAGCTGACGGAGCTTCTAGCACCCAATATTGCAGAAGTGGAGAGTCTTGTATCTCTACTTCAAAAAGACATTCGCCTCAGTGCCAAGACGACGTTTCATGCCTTTCATACATACGGTTTTCCACTGGATCTGACCAAAGAGATCGCAAATAGCTATGGCATCCTCGTCGATGAAGATGGGTTTCATGAGGAGTTCCGCAAACACCAGGACCTTTCTCGTCAGGGCAGCGAGGAGAAGTTCAAGGGCGGTCTGCAGGATCACAGTGATATCAGTAAGCGGTATCATACAGCAACTCACTTGCTTCATAAGGCACTTCGTATGGTGCTTGGTGAGCACGTGTTTCAAAAAGGTTCAAACATCACCCATGATCGGATGCGCTTTGACTTCTCGCATACGGACAAGATGACGCCAGAGGAGCTCAAGCAAGTTGAGGACATCGTAAATGAACAGGTACGACGCGAGCTACCCGTGAGTTGGCAGGAGATGGGCTTTGATGATGCAAAAAATAAAGGCGCTTTGGGGCTTTTTGAGCACAAGTACGGTGACCTAATCAAAGTCTACACGGTCGGCGACTTCTCGTGCGAGGTCTGCGGCGGTCCACACGTAGAGAACACACGCGAGATCGGGAAGTTTACGATCTCCAAAGAAGAAGCTTCATCCGCAGGAGTGCGCAGAATCAAGGCGGCGGTTGAGTAGAACCAAAGGTATGTAATCCAGTCTTTCTTTTTGTCATTCCAGAGTACTCGTCTGGAATCCAGTTCCATATATGTTTTGTTAAGGTTTCTTTCTGGATCCCGGATCGCGTCAGAGTACTGTCTTGTCCGGGATGACGGACACAAATGGTCCCCCTCCAACCCCCACCACGAAGATATGTGTGTATGGGGCGAGAAAAGAAGTTGGTAGTCTGTCACCTTTTGCTGACTACAGCGACCGAGCATACACATCGAAGATGCCTCGGAATAGCTCGTACGCTTTTTCTTTTCGCTCCTTATCCCAGGCGTTAGCAGGGATATCGGCAAGAAGTGTACCAATAGATCGCTCCATCATCATCAGTCGAAATGCTCGGCGGAATGCGTCTATAGATCCGATAGAGCTGAGCTCTATGTATGCATTCTCCCACATCTCTAGAAAGCGTAGGCCATCCTTCGGTGATATGGTCTCTGCACTATCTTTGAGGAAGTGCCAGAGATGAAAGACACTATCATAGAACTGTGGACGGTATGACCAGTAGAGGTTTGCAAAGAGTGTTATCTGTCCGTCATCTTGTACCAAGATGTTATCCTTGGTGAGGTGTCCATGCACAAACTCCATAGGGAGCGATGTCTTATCTATCAATGAGAGGAATGCATCTCTCATCTCTACAACCTCCTTAGTCAGTGCGTGATTCTTATCTGCAATATTGCTCCAGCTCTCTGCACGTTTCTTGCAAAACATGCTTATATCATCCTCACCAGTCGCTGGTGGAAAAAATGCCTTGTTCAGACAATGCGTACGATACTCATCATAAAAATCGGTGAATGCAGTAACTGCTTGTGGGCTGGAAGCGTCCTCATAGAGAGGTGATCCAACTACACTCTTGGTGACCAAGATCGATGCACCGAGTTGCTTATCAAATGGTATGTAGAATAGATTTTCAGGAAGGTGGACAATGGATGATGTGCTTTGCTGATTGAATTGGTCGATGATATGTGCCTCGTTTTGTGGTGTCTCGATAAACTGGAGCTTCATAAGCGAGCTTGTGCCTCGGTAGTCACCCTCGAGTACAGCACTGGTAATCTTGTCAGTCGTATAGAGACTGCTCAGCTTTTCCTCGGGAGATGTCAGGACAAATTCGGGGACGAGAGACAGTGCTCGTAGTACCTTTTGCTTGGTGGTCTCGAGGTTCTGCTCATACTCGTCATACTTCTCGACAAACGTGTTGCTGTTTGGGCCAGACATGAAGTATCGAGTAGGACCAATGCCAGCGAATGAAGGAGTAAGACGTGGGAACAAGCGTTCAGTGTTTAGAAACTCGGAGATGATGGTGTGAAGTTCTTTCATAATTGTATGGGATGTTAAATGGACCCCCTCCTAGCCTCCCCCACGGAACCAATGTGGGGGAGGAATAAGAATTGTATTTGTATGTCATTGCGAGTACTCGAAGCAATCCATTCCAACGTCTGCTTTGTTAAGGTTTCTATGCTAAAGATTTTCTGGATCCCGGATGAGTACTCCGGGATGACGGGATCTGTCCTATATTTGCACAAAGTTAATAGTCCCAGTAGAAGTTTGGTTTACGGTCTAGGGAAGAGATATCTGTGACTATCTTTCCAGCTTTAAATCGGAAATAACCTGCAACGCCGATCATTGCTGCATTATCGGTAAACAATACTTTATTGTATGGGATGGCCACTTTGAGTCCCAGCTTTCTGGCATGTTTACGTATATATGAGCGTATATAGATGTTTGATACCGCTCCCCCACCAAGCACGATGGTCTTGGGGTGCTTTAGATGGCATGCAAACTCAAGCTTTTTCCATAAGACTTCTGCTACAGCTGCCTGAAACGATGCACTGAGATCATATACATAATCCGTGATACCTTGCTGTTCTAGATCTCTGATGAGGTAGAGGCATGCAGTCTTGAGACCGGAAAAACTCATGTCGCAATCGCCGCTTTTTTCCATAGGGCGAGGTAGTTTAAACCTACTACTATCCCCTTTCTTTGCAAACTCTTCGATGATAGGCCCCCCTGGGTAGCCAAGCGACATCATCTTGGCGAGCTTATCAAATGCTTCGCCTGCTGCGTCATCTCGGGTTTCACCCAGAAGCTCATAATCACCTATATCTTTGGCATACACGATCTGTGTGTGTCCGCCTGATACGATCAGGCCCATAGCAGGAAAGAGTGTCTCATGGGTCCACTGTGACTTCCCAAAACGGTCTTGGGCTAAGCACGAGAGGAGATGACCTTCGAGATGGTTTACTGCGACGAGTGGTTTATGGTACTCCATTGAGAGCTTTTTGGCATGCTCGAGTCCAACTTCTAGCGATGGTGCAAGCCCTGGGCCTTGAGTCACGACGATCGCATCGATCTCATCCATCGTAACTCTTGCTCGTTTCAGCGCGACATGGAGCATGGGTTCCATCTTGAGCAGGTGCTCTCGGCGGGCAAGGTTTGGCACCACTCCTCCATACTCTTTGTGCACCTCTATCTGTGATGATATGGCGTTGGAAAGCACACGCAGGTCTCTCAGCACTGCTACGGCTGTCTCGTCAAACGATGTCTCTATGGCGAGGATGTATGTCATATTAAAGTAAAGATTAACATGCAACCCCCTTACTCCCCCTTCTCAGGGGGACATTCCAGATCATGCCTGGATTCCCTCCTTGATAAGGGAGGGCTAGGGTGGGTTTCATCTTATTC
>CAYGIM010000050.1:0-663 GCA_964349895.1 uncultured Candidatus Peribacteria bacterium
TTCTGGTGGAGGAGGAGGATTTGGCTCTGGAGGTGGTGGTGGATTCGGTTCTGGTGGAGGAGGTGGTGGGTTTGGAGGATTTGGTGGCGGTGGATTCGGTGGAGGTAGCGGAGGAGGCTCGGGTGGTGGATCCGGTGGCGGCGGTAGTGGTTCTGGTGGACCAGGTGGGCCAGGAGGTCCAGGTGGAGGAACTCCTCCCCCTGGCGGCGGCCCAACCATCAACTCATGTGTAGTGCGCCCAAGCTCTCAGGCACCGGTACCTGCACCTGTTGTACCGCAAGCTCCTACTACGATTACTACGACTTCAACAGTGTGCAACACAACTATGCAGACACAGACGGTCAATGTACAGCACACGGTTACGACCTATGTGCCACAACCAGACAAGACTGTTTGTATCAATGTTGTTCCAGGATTCAGCTTCTGTGCACTCTTCCCACAAGCGCCCCTAGCAGTAACGGAAGTCTTCAATACCCCGGTAGACATCCAGGTACCTGTGACGACCTGTCAGACTATCACGACGACGACCAATGTAAACTCTGCACCAGTGGTCGCACCAGCACCAGCCCCTGTTGTAGTGGATCCTCCACTACCTGATGGTATGGTGTACTGCCCAGACCCTGTACCACCTGTGCCAAGTAACAGCAATGGTAATAATAATAC
>CAYGIM010000050.1:673-3558 GCA_964349895.1 uncultured Candidatus Peribacteria bacterium
AAATGGTAAGATAGCAGGTATCGATGATCCACTTGATAATGATAATGTAAACCTCAATACCAATATCAATGGAAATCAGAATGGAAATGTAAACACCAATCTCAATGCAAATGGTAACGTCAACTTCAATATCAATGACAATATCAATGGTGTTCTCTTCCCAGCAGCAAACAGCAATGTAAATATCAATGATAATCTGAACTTCAATCTCAATCAGAACGGCAATGAGAATGTGAACTTAAATCTCAATCTCAACGAAAACGGCAACAACAATGCCAACCAGAACTCAGCTATCTTACTTCCACCGATCGAACCATTGCCTCAGGCATGTACTGAGCCGATGACGACATCATCATCTGGTGGGGGAGTGACCTTTATCCCAACTGTTGATACCGATTCGGATGGCCTTCCTGATCTATGGGAGATGTACTATGCAGGCAGTATCACAGCCATGAATGGTCTCTCTGATAGTGACAAGGACGGTATCGTCGACATTCTCGAGTACCAGATGAGAACTGATCCGCTCGCGAAGGATACGGATAAGGATGGTCTCAATGACTATCAAGAGGTTACGATCTACAATACTGATCCACTGTTCTTTGATACCGATGGTGATGCGACAAGTGATTATGACGAGGTGATCAAACACTTCGCAAACCCACGTGTCAAAGATACAGATGAGGACAAGTGGCCAGACAACGCCGAGGTGGTAAGTGGTACCAGCCTCACTGATCCTACCGACAAGCCAGTCGATCTTGATAATGATGGTGTAGACGATAAGTGGGTCGCGAAGTACTTCCCAGAGGATCTCGTCAATGGTCTTTACGACAAGACGAAACCATCGCTTGGTCTGAGAGACTCAGATGGCGATGGTCTCTCTGATAAGCTCGAGTATCTCAATGGAACACATCCAAAGAACAAAGATACTGACGGCGACTCATGGCTTGACGGTGAAGAGGTGCTCGAGCTTCTGACCAACCCACTGGATCCAAACGATCCGGGTACAGGAGAGCTAGGCTTCAAGATCACCAACTACCGAAACGGTGCAGTATCTTCCAGCCCTCGACTCTTTATCAAGGGTACGAGCAAGAAAGATACGACGATGCACTTCTACGCACGTAGTGATCAGGGAGTTACGATCGACCTCGGGGTAACAACATCAGATGAGAAAGGCAAGTTCTTCTTGATAAGCCGTGCCGATCTCCTGGATGGTGGATATACGATCGTAGGCTTCATCGTAGAGAAAGATGGTACGCTCACACAGCAAAGCAATGGCGTCTTCGTAAAGGTCGATACATCGATCCAGATCGAGCCACCATATGCAGATCGTATCTCGGGTACCAAGATATCTCTCCTCAACAAACTCAAGGTAGTGATCAAAGACCATGTACCTACGGTGACCGGTCAGGTGGTGCTCGGCAGTCAAGTCTTCGCAACGTTTAAGAGTATCATGTACTCATCAAGCATTGTTGCAGACAGCCAAAAGGGAGACTTCTTTATGAAATCTCCTCATGAGCTAGAGAATGGTGACCACATCGTAGTCCTCTACGCTGAAAACGAAAAACTCGGATCTCGTAGTGAGATCGTAGAGATACCATTTACTATCAGCGATAGTGGCGAGACTACAGTGCTACCATCATCTCTCTGGGCACTGATCGGCTTACTCGTCATCCTTATGGCTGGCGGAGTAGGCATGATCGGACTGGTACGCAACCGGCGTCTTGCTCATCTGAGTAACGTTGCAGGTGTTGCAAAGACTTCAGACTCAACAGAAGAGAAACTCAAAGCTTCTAATAGTAGCACTGAAGGCAAGCCAAAGCTCACTGTCTAACTTCTGTCATCCTCGAGAGCCAACATTTGATCGGCCTGCCCGCCGTAGCTTCTAGCGAAGGCTGGGGGATCCATCTAAAGGTATTATTTCTCCCCTGCCTTCAGCGGGGGGGATTAAGAGGCGGCACAGATGATATGTATTATTATGTCCCCCCACCTAGCCTCCCCCGCGAACCAATGCGGGGGACCGAAGCAAAACTAGTTTCTAGACACTAGATTCTAGTTACTAGTGAAGCTGAGGTGGCATTATCTGCTACCTCTTTCTTGACTAATAAAGATGTAGTATCATAATCACGCCCGAAAATACACACCCAAAAAACAAGGAGACGAAAGAATATGACAATGCAAACCGCTGAAGCAGTTCAGCATGTTAAAAATGATGTAGAAGACAAGCAGACACAAGGCCCAGTCTTGAATCCGCTGATCATACCCGTTGACCTGAAGTCTTGCCAGCGAACGTTGGCCGAGATGGTGACATTGAAAATCACCGTGGCAACCGGATGGAACGTAATCAAACCGTATTACGTCTCCACGACACTACCAGTGATGAGACCGGGGGTGAACATCCCTGGCATTATCAACCTGGTCAGAGGCGAAGTGGCTGTTGAGGACCCGGCAACGAAAGACGCTGTCGAAGTGATCAAAAGCTATCTGCTGGCGCTTGCCCCGCACATGCAGGCAGATATCTCAGACATGGGCATTGAGAATCTTTCAATCAATGCACATGACAGAGAAAAGCTTCTGTTTGATCTGCTCTACGCAATTGTCGTGATCGATACAGTGAAATACTATCGACTTCGAACTTATTTGGATCAAAGTCCTGAGCATTCATCAACCCGCCATGATTGGCATGATATCTTTATTCAAGAAGTCATTGATCTTAATGACCCTTTGCTGAACGCTATCTTCAAGATTGCCAACAAAGAGCTTGGCGGAGATTCAGATCATCTCATCGGGACAAATCTTGGATTTGCTAAATATGGCGATCCGAGAAAATGCCGAGACCTCATGCTCTTGATCTAATCGTAGAATAGGTCCAAAAACAAAACGTTCCC
>CAYGIM010000050.1:3568-5883 GCA_964349895.1 uncultured Candidatus Peribacteria bacterium
TTCCCAGCCCGGTAACCACCCCGGGCGCTCTTTTGCTGTGCCCGATGTGCCATATCAAACATAAAGTTCTCATTTGTAAGCGACCGCTTATAAATGAGAACAATAGTACGATGACAAGATTCGTGCATTTTTTGCTATATTCACTACAATAACAAGGAATAAATCTCATCGCCGTATTCTTATTCCTCCCCCACATTGTTTCGTGTGGGAGGTTAGGAGGGGGACCAAAATAACACATGGAATACCTAGCAAAACTTATAGATAAGCAGTTTGTGGCGCACAGGACGCGATCCCTGGTTTTTGAGACACCGAAGGGATTTAGTTTTAAGGCGGGACAGTATGTGGTGATCCAACTACCAGAAGAAGCATGTACCGCCATTGAAGGTCCTGAGGGAGTGACTGATCCGATCAGGGAAATAGTACCTCTCAAAGAACAGATGCGCAGCATGTCGATCGATGGTGTTCCAGGAGCACCGTCATTGGCTATTACCTATAGGTTGTCGGATAGCCTGCACAAAAAGGTGATAGAGGAACTTCCTCTCGGCTCCATGTTTCGCCTCAAGGGCCCATATGGGCGGTTTGTATACCGTGATGACAGTACCAAGAAACATATTTTCCTTGCTGGTGGGATCGGTATCACCCCTGTTCGTTCGATTATTCTCGATCAACTTGGCAAAGGAAATACTATCCCTATGTCACTCGTGTACTCTTCTAAGACGCTCGACGACTTTGCATACCTCGGTGAATTTGAGCATCTTGCACATGAAAAGAAGCTTACCTTTTATCCAACGATTACGAGGGAAGCCCCGGAGGGCTGGAAGTATGAGACGGGACGTATCTCACCGGCAATGATCAAGATCGCTTGCCAAGAAGACTACGCAAACTCCCTATTCTATCTGGTAGGACACAACGAGTTTGTAGAGCAACTGTCATTTGAGCTGGAAACTCTAGGTGTTGCAAAGGAAAACATCATTTTTGAGAACTTTTGGTAAGAACAACAGCCTTAATGTATGTCATCCTCGACTAGTTCAGCCTTCACTCTACGAGTTATGGCTGACAAGCCTGACGAGTAGTAAGTGAAGTGCATCCGCCGAAGCCTTAGCGTAGGTGGGCAAACTCCTTAAGGAAGGTTTACCTGGGATCCACTTTCTCTCTCCGTCATCCCGGCGTACTCAGCCGGGATCCAGAAATAAAAACAAAAAGAAACTTTAACAAAACATAGTTGGAACTGGATTCCAGACGAGTACTCTGGAATGACAGACTCCCATAGTATCAATAGCAAGTTACTACCATGAACATATTAGATACCTCAAAAGTAGACGAGCAAGAAGTTATTCAAGCAGCAGTTGAAACACTCAAAAGTGGAGGTCTTTTGATCTATCCCACCGAAACGTGTTATGGAGTTGGTGTGGATGCGACCAACCAAGATGCTGTAGACAAGGTGCTTCAGTACAAGAATCGGCGAGAAGGGAAACCGTTATCTATAGCGGTGTCATCACTAGAGATGGCCGAACAGTATGCCGAGGTAAATGATGAAGCAAAAAGCTTGTTTGACCGATTCTTACCTGGGCCACTCACCGTCATCAGCACATCAAAAAACAAGACTGCACAAGGAGTTGGGTCAGAGCTAGGAACCATTGGATTGAGATTTCCAGCCTACCCGCTCATCACAGATATTATCGATAAACTAGGCAAACCTATAACAGCAACGACGGCGGTAGAGTGGTATCAAAAGACTCCATACTCTGTAGATGATATTTTGAGCACGATCTCACAAAAGAAACAGGATATTATTGGCTTGATCATAGATGCCGGCGAGCTCCCACACAACCCGCCAAGCACCATCGTCGATACCACTCTCAACGATTTGCAGATGCTTAGACGTGGCGGACTCGTATTTGACGATTCACGATCAAAGAAGTACACATCTCGCAGTGAAGAGGATACGATGCAGTTAGCTGCAGAGATTCTTGATGCACATCACAGTACTCTCGCTACCCATACACTTATATTTGCTCTCGAAGGCGAGCTCGGGGCTGGTAAAACTCATTTTACGAAAGGGCTTGCTCGGTACTTGGGTGTTACGGATAATGTCGTTTCGCCGACATTTACCTTGGCACGTGAGTATGAGTATAATAGCTCCTGGGGGAGCGGTATGCTTCTGCATGTAGATACATGGAAGCTTTTTAGCGAGGAAGAGCTTGAAGACATAGGCATTAACTCATACATGAACGCAGGAACTATCATCGTTATCGAGTGGCCGGAAAAGATACCGACATTCTTAGAGCATATTCAACAGGATCCAAATGTTATGT
>CAYGIM010000051.1:0-5860 GCA_964349895.1 uncultured Candidatus Peribacteria bacterium
CTGTTTAAGAGTGTGAGCAAACTAAGTAAAGAACAGAGAGTTGCCGCACTGGATCAGGTTATCCAAAAGTGGGAATATGCGAATAATGGCGTACAGCAATTCTCCACCGTCGTGGAACTGCTTCCGTCCTACCATTTGTCTGTCGCGTATGATGATCAGGGGGGCTATACCCTCATACCCACAGCTCATGCTGGCGACCTGGAAGATATGATACAAAAGCTTGATGATGAAGAGAAGGCAATCGAAGCAGAGCTGAAGGTATCCGAAAAGGAAAAGGAGCTTGGGCGAGAGAAGATCTTGGAAATCATAGATAAGGCTCCGCCTGGAGAGAAGCTAAAAGTAGCAGCAGAGCTCTTTGGGACAGATGCACGGAATGCCTATGCTGCGCTTACAAAGATGCGAGGTCTGGAATCAAAGATAGGAGTAGCGCAGTCAGAGGTGCTGGACACGTATTCAAAAACTGCCCAGGTGGTCAAGACGGGAGCAAAAGTAGCGGTATTTATAGGTGGATTGGCTCCTGCTGCTGGTGGTTCGGCTATTGCATTTGCCGGGAAGGCAGGCATAGACGCCGCCATTACAGGTGCTAATTTTATATTTACGGGAATTGCTGGTGCAGGACTTGTGATGGAGGTTTCAAATACTGCGGTAAGTATAGGTGTGGCAGATGCCGACGGAAAAGTAGCAGCAATTGCCAAAGCAAAGGATGCAGAGTTTTTCAAACAAATGTCTTTTGTGGTGGGGATAATGGATCCACTAAAAGCCATCGGACAACTCCAGAAACTCGCGAACGTGGCAGGAGGGGTAAAGAACTTACTCACTCCACAAGGCATGAAGAAGATTGCTGAAAACCCGACGGCCATGAAAGATTTGAAAGCAGACACTTCCGGCAATCTACAGACCATAGTGGATGCTGGCCCTACAACATGGAAGATGCTTAGCGAAAATCCCACAGTAAAATCATTGCTCTTCAATTCTTCCACGGGAGAGGGGTTCAAGGTGATACAACAGGACGAAGGTGTGAACATCATCGATGAACCTACGGCACAAGCAATTGATGCACTAATACAAAAAGTATATGCAGAAGCAGAAGCGGCTGCAGGAGAGGTTTCTGATACCATCACCGAGGCTTTAGTACCCACAGCCCCAGAAGGACAGACACCTCAATCCACCCCTGCAAATATGCCTATCCCCCAGGAAGGTACAAGTACTCTACCAGCCACTACGGGTGCCCCCTCACCAGTCACACCACCAGCAACAATCTCTCCTACGACCACCTCCCCAACAGGTAGCAATCCGACTCCTGAGTCTCTAAAGCCTTCCTATAACGGAAGCTATTCCGGCTCATCCAGTACTGCAAGCGGTGTCGCATCTGGCTCAGTCACTGTAAATAGCGGGACGCTCTCTGGAGGAGTCACATACCGCGAGTCAGCAGGAGGACAGACGTTCAGCATTGGTTTATCTGTCTCAGGCTCCGTCAATGAAGATGGAAAAGTTTCAGGTCGCTTTTCTGGTAGCAAGACATTTAGCGGGAAGAAGGTCAGTGTGAGTGGGTCATTCTCCGGCAGTATCAATGGAAACACTATGAGTCTTCGCTTCAGTGGTACATCCTCCGCAACGGGCTCTGTTTCTGGCAGTATTTCTCTCTACAGATGAGAGTGTCACGCGCCGAAGTTACCAAGATTATCATGAGATTGTTTAATCTTGGAAGTATAGAGTATCAAAGTATCTTTGCCGATGCGCATAGCACCGACTGTTTCTACACCTACGTATCCTATGCGACCAAACATGGTCTAATCGATGGCTACCTACGAGAAGATGGGCCCAACATGTTTCAACCCAATACCTACATCACGCGCGCAGAGTTTTCAAAACTCGCAACGCTCGCAAACCTCATACAAGACTAGCGCACTCTGGGACATGAGGAGAAAAGTCATCCCTATCATCTATAAAGGTGGTTCTTTTCTCTGTAGCAAAAGGGGTTGTACACATAGAGAAGCGCTGCCTTGGCCCGGAAAGAGACAGAGTTAATTGCATAGCAAGCTCCTTTCTTGGCATAATATAGAGATAAAGAACATACATATATGATACAAACCATATGTTAGAGAGTAGATCAATGTGGAAAGAGATTGTCTCTTTCGCATGTTTTCTGGGGCTTTCTGCTATACTCACAGCACTCACCACCCCAAAAGCACATGCTGTAGGGGTTACTTATACCGTATGCGATAGTGGTTGTGATGTTACCACCCTGTCAGATGCATTAGCATTACCAGGAATCAGCAATGACACAATCAAGCTTACCTCGGGATATACATTTGTTGCAGCATCAGAAGGCACGACACTCTCTATCCCCGATGATATCGTACTTACCTGTGAAACTGGCAGCGACGCATTTGGTGATGCAGCAGAGGCGGCTGTTGATTTTACTG
The DNA here is from genome assembly GCA_964349895.1 of uncultured Candidatus Peribacteria bacterium. Taxonomy (GTDB): domain Bacteria; phylum Patescibacteriota; class Gracilibacteria; order CAYGIM01; family CAYGIM01; genus CAYGIM01. Next base: position 2,427 of record CAYGIM010000051.1, read on the forward strand.
TTGGCAGTAATACAACTATTGAACATTGTACATTTGAAAATACAAATTTTGATGCAACCGGAAAAACGAATGTGCAATTTGACGATAACACGTTTACAAGCGCAGCATTGAGTAATCTTGTTTTTACTTCTGCAAATACCGTGAATGTTACAAATAACCATGGAATACAAAAAGTTCAACTACAAACGGCTGATGATGTGACTATTTCCGGGAATAGTTTTGAGTGCCGTTTCGAGAATTCGTGTATCAATGTAGTGACCGCAGGGGTTCCTGACTATAGTCTTTCTTCGAATATATCCAGCAACGTACTCGTGACGAATAATACTATTACGAATTATCGAGTAAGTAATGGCGGAAGTATGATCAATGTCTATGGTGGGGAAAATGTGCAGTTCACAAATAACACGATTACATCTGCCGTAACATTGAATGATGTTTTTATGATTATGGTAACTATTGCTAATGCACAGGCAGAGTTTACGGGTAATTATGTTACAACACCTCAAAAGATTGGAGGAGCAAATAGTGGTACGTGGGTGTTTCAGGTAAACAATCAATCATATGACGCAGATGTACTCTTTGAACACAACACTATATATCAGCAAAATCAAAATGGTGGTGCAACCGGGGATTCCTGTATAGGCCTGTTTGATGATGGAACACGTCCCAATATACCGGTAACTATTACAGCAAACTACAACTTATGTTATCAAGGAACATTGCCACTGGCTTCTGCAAGAGGAAACGGGTTTCGCTTTGAATACACTATAGGTAGTGCCGACCTTACCTTTAACGAGAGTTACAGCGGCTTCTATAATGTACTCAACCATGTATCAGATATTACAGGTACATATACCACGTTGGGTGCCACCACTCTGAGTACCGATCCTATGTTTCGACGTGAAAATATAGACACATCGGATGATCTGCATCTGCATCCTGCAAGCAGATATCTGGATATAAATGGTACGCAGGATATCGGGGCATATAGTGCGGCACGTGGCAACAGCTTTCATATCGTGAATGGTGGGACAGTGGACTATACGACCGTGCATGCCACGGATACCTACCCGATCCTCAACAGTCTCAAGACAGGCGATACACTCACATACGCTGCAGGTGGATACACACCTCTGCACATCACAGGAGACTCTTTGCTCACAGGTAATATCACTATCTCGGGTGCCGGGGATACCACTACGTTTGACTCCGGACTGACAACCAGTCCTCTATCGCTCACGGGTATTGCAAACTCGACAATCATCAACCTCAAAGTTCTGAACTCCTCTGCGCCAGTTACCACAACCTACGCCGGTACGTTTGCACAGTTTACGGATGGTGTTACCGACTATGATGATGCTGCACTCATCGGTATCCCAAATAGGGTAATCTTTTTTGTGGGAGCTCCATCAGGAGGTACATGTGCCAGTATCCAACCTGAGGCGGGTGTACCTATAGACATGACACCATACATCAGTGCTGCAACAGGAAATATCAATGTCGCCTTGGTGGATTACCTGGGTGTCAAGCTAACACTCTTCGGCCCAAGTAACTACATAGACTCAGCTGCAACACTCCTCAACTGTGCAAACCCAGGCGACGTAACTATCGAGCACTTTGTGAACAATATCTTCACGCGAAACAACGGCGTATATACCTACAACACGGCTGCGGCGAGTGCTGCTGGCGTAGGCTCCAAGTCTGGTGATTTCACTCCTATAACACTTACACGTAACGTTGTTGCGGCAGAAGAAGGAGGAGTTCTCCTCAACAACTCTTCGGGAAATACTCTTTCACATATTACCAGTACAAACAACGACTACGCTCTTGTGATCAAAGGAACCTCTGCGAACAACGTGATACAAGACTCTACGCTCACCAACAGTAGCATTGGAGACATATTTAGTTTAGGTGCTGCTAATAATACGTTGGCAAATACTCTGTTTAATAGAGCATCTTCCGTCATCACGGGCGCTGGTGACGTCATCGTACAGTACGCCGTACGTGCAAAGGTAACCGGATTCGCAGGTGCCCCATTGGCTGGAGAGTCCGCAACGTTTACATCGCAAAACAGTGCTGCAACAACTACACTAACGACTGATGCTACTGGTTTCACGCCGTACTCATCACCCATCACAGCATATATCCTATCGAGCACCGATCTTACAGAGATCAACGGTGGCTACAATCCCTATACACTCAGTCTCTCCACCAACACTGCCCACAGTGCAACCTCCAAAGCCTTTCAACTCAATACCCCAAATCAGCTTGTCACCTTTGAGCTACCAAACACGGTAGCAGGTAATGGAGGCGGCACAAAGACCTGTCCCAACGGTAGCATCGTGGCCACCTCAGATACGTGCCAAGCCCCATCTCTGGGCGGCGGAGGAGGAGGAAGTGACAGAGGAAGTACTATCATCTATCCAAGGACCACACCACAAGAACATCCCGCAGCACCGGTGCAGGACAGCACGGGAACAGGAACGTGGGTCGGCACGGGTGCGACGGTGCAGCCAGATTGCGCAAGAGATGAAAGCTCTGTGGTTCCTTTTGAGGACATCTCAGGACACTGGGCCAAAGAATATATCTACGCACTCTATCAACGCTGCGTCATAGAGGGAAAACAAACAACTATCTACGCCCCAGACGTCTTGATTACCCGCGCAGAGGTCATCAAGACAACACTTCGTCTCTTTGATATGGGAGAGAGTCGATATGAAAATATCTTCGCAGACGTAGGACCTGATGATTGGTTTGCTCCGTATGTCATACAAGGCGCCACCCTCGGCATCATTCGTGGATACGATCAAGATCAGGCACAACCACTGTTTAAACCTGAACAACCGATCACACGAGCTGAAGCTCTCAAGATACTCCTCGTAAGCAAGCAAGCAGTACTCCAGACAAATGGCTTTGCTCTATTCTCCGATGTACACAAGCAAGACTGGTTTTACCCATTTGTAGCGTATGCCATCAAGCACGGTATTATTGAAGGCTTCGAAACACCACAAAACGTTTCCGTCTTTAAGCCCGACAATCACATCACCCGAGCAGAGTTTGCCAAGATGGCTATGCTCACCTATCTGCTGACTGATCAGTAGGACTACTGCTTACCTATAACCATCATAAACTTCTCTCCCTCAAGGATTGTTGATTTGCTTCCGGTCCAATCATGAATAGCGTTGAGAATCGTTGCATGGGTATATCGATAGTCTTCTCCGTTCTGCGTGCCAGGATCATTGGTGATAAAGTCTGTAGCAGTATATCCGGTTATCACAATCATGTGGTAAGGCGGACCCGGGTGACGATAATATGGATTGCCCAGAAGCTGCCCAGCAAGAGGAACAATGACAGGATATCCTGTAGCCAGCAGCCGTTTGATGTTTTCCAATGTGACTTCACTACCCGTATACGTATAAGCATGTTTGTGATAG
>CAYGIM010000052.1:0-5644 GCA_964349895.1 uncultured Candidatus Peribacteria bacterium
ACACTGTACTTTTTCTTGTCTAAAAACTTGCTAATGGTTTTGGCTTTCGAAGGGAACTCAACAATAACCAGCGTCTTCATGATAAACCTTTGAATAACGTAAATATGGCAGCAAGGGAGAGCAATACGAGAATAAGAGATGCATACACATACTTATTGATGCGATCGTGATATGCCTGGATCCGTGATAGCTTCAACTCTTCAAGTAATGACTGGATAGCGAATTCTTTTTCGCAGAGCTCATCTTCGTACATCTTTCTCATCGATACGAGTTCCGAAGAAGCAAAGAGAGATGTAGCATCATTCGCACCCGCGCGAGAAATAGGGTCATGTGACGAGGAAGTTTCTTGCTCCTCTCCATGCCCCTTTAGTTGTTCCGCTCGATTTTTCTCGCTATATTGTCTCTTCATAGATGAGTGTTCACTCCGAGTCTTGTATATAGGGTACAACCTGCTTGCTGTGTCGAACCATGAACATAATTACGAGAAAAGCTACGATAAGTAAAGAAAAAAGTATGATGAGGTCACTCCATATCAGCTGGGCGATGTTATAGATAGCATGCATACACGAGGCTAGTAAAACACCCTCGATGACTATTTCATGAGGATCATGACCTTCTTTTGATTGTCTAAAACGAAGGATGTGAGAGGCGAGGACATGAAAGTACACATTGTGCAAATGAAAGGAGGAGACCATCGAGCGCAGATGGATATTGCGTCGCTTCTTTATGATATGGGTAAGAGGACGGATATAGGCGAGTGCATACGCATAGCCAGCAATACTGGAAAATATGGTATGAGCAAGCATCGTCATGACTGATCGACCAATCACCAAAAAGCTCATATCATACGCTGGATAAAGCTGAGAGAAGTAGAGAATATTTTCTACCATGGCAAAACCAAGGGCCGAAGCAACGGCATACATGATACCGTCGGTGATCTCATCATGTGCCGTAGGATACTTGTTCATCACCCAAAATGCAGGGATCAGCTTGGCACACTCTTCTAAAAACGCGAAAAGAACTACACCCAGATAAGGAAGTACAGGTGTTCCAATCGGTAAAAATGTCGTAGCAAGACGTGCCAAAAAAAAAGGTAAAATGGCACTGCCTCCCAATAAAAATGTTAGTAACAGAAGCTTCTTGCGTTCGGGGCGAGTTGTATCTTGCGAGGCGTAAAGACCCAACCAACAGAGCGCTGGGAAAAGAGAGATAAGAATAAGAAGAACAATACTCATACGGCAAGAAGAGCTAGGGATTCACGCAAATATCCATACCAGTCTGCATGCTCTGTTTTTTGCATGCTCAAGAGTTCTGATCCGCCAATCTTCCAGCTAGGTTGTTTTGATATGAGATGAAATATCTGCTCTGGGCGAATATGGCCACCCAACAAGAGGGTATATTCCATATGTCCTTCTTTTTTTCGTACCTTTACCGAAGAAATATGCACTCCTCGCGCCATCGTTTTTAATATAAGAATATGGCATAAATTATCTACCTCCTTTGGCATTTGGCCATACTCTTCGAGCATGTATTCTATCAAATCATAGATCTCTTCATCCGTACGAGCCAAAGCAAGCTTCTGATACATGATAATCTTCTCTTGGTAGTCAGATATATACGTGTCAGGGATATAAGCACTTACAGGAATATCAATCGCTATATCATCTTTCTCTTGAGCCATCATATCTGAGGCATCCTGACCAAACTGCTTGAGTCGATCTATGGTTTGATGAAGCAGACGGATAAAATGTCCGATACCGACTGCTTGCATGGTCCCATGTTGACTCGTTCCTAATACATCTCCCGCACCTCGGATCTCCAGATCCTTCATAGCAATCTGAAACCCACTGCCCAACTCAGATGCCTCTACAATAGCACGCAACCTTTTTCTTGCTTCATAGGTAAGGGAGCTCGGCTTGTACAAGAGATACGAATACGCTTGCTTGGTACCTCGTCCTACGCGGCCTCGTAGCTGGTAGAGCTGAGAGAGTCCAAAGTCCGTGGCATTATTGACGATCAGAGTATTGGCATTGGGAAGATCGATACCATTTTCGATAATAGTAGAGCTTACCAGCACGTTGTACTTTCCCTGCGTAAAATCTACGATGCGTTCTTCGAGTACATTACTTGCCATCTGACCATGGGCAACAACACACTTGGCATTTGGCACCAGCATACGCACTTTATCAGCAATGCCCTCAATAGTTTTTACACTATTGTGAAGAAAGAATACCTGACCATCTCTCTTGATCTCATCCTCGATGACCTCAGCAATAAGCTCATCACTGAACTTACGCACCTCGGTAATTACCGGAAGACGTAGAGGTGGGGGGGTCGTAATCGTAGTGATATCCCGCAAGCGATGAAGACTCATATTGAGCGTACGGGGTATCGGTGTCGCAGTCAGGGTAAGAAGATCCACACCAGCACGATAGGACTTGATCTTTTCCTTATCTTTTACGCCAAACCGTTGCTCTTCATCCACGATGACCAGACCAAGATCTTTAAAGACTACATCCGTCTGCAGCAATCTATGTGTACCAATGACGATATCGATGGAGCCCTGTTTCAGCCCCTTGAGAGTTTCTGTCTGTTCCTTTTTACTACAGAAGCGGCTCAGCATAGCTATACGTACAGGGAAGTCCTTGAGTCGATCAAAAAACGTCTTGTAGTGCTGATCAACCAAGATAGTAATCGGTGACAAAAAGGCAACCTGCTTCTTATCTTGCACTGCCTTAAATGCAGCTCTGAGCGCTATCTCTGTTTTTCCAAAACCCACATCGCCACAGACAAGACGATCCATCGGCTGTATCTTTTCCATGTCTGTCTTTACATCATAGATAGCCTTGCGTTGTCCTGGTGTTAGCTCGTATGGGAAGATATCCTCAAAGCGCTGCTGCTCTATGTTATCAGCTGAAAAAGAGAAACCCTGGGCAAGCTCTCGCTTGGCATACAACTCAAGAAGCTCCTTGGCTATCCGCTCTGTCTCTCGCTTTACTTTCTTTTGAATGCTACACCATTCTTGGGAGTGCAGACGAGTAATGGTAGGAGGCGTGTCATCATTCCATATGTACTTGGTGATCTTGTCTGACTGATCCACCGGTACAAACACTTTATCGTTGTCAGCATAGTGGATCTCCAAGTACTCGCGCGTAATCATATCGATCGTCCGAGACATAAGCCCCTGAAAAAGCCCTATACCATGGTCAGCATGCACCACATAGTCCTTGGGTTTGAGACTCATGATAAAGTCTAGATACGGACTATCTTGCTTCTTTTTCAGACTCACCTCACTCCGAGAAAAGAGCTCCTTATCGGTCAAAAAAAGAATCTTCTCACCCACATGTTGAAACGAGTGTGGAACGCTATCTTCTCGAACATACTCACTAATTAAAAGACAGTACTCCTCTTTGGCCAAGTACTCTTCCCACTCAGCATACGACGTTGTATACGCAAGATGAGCCTCTTGGGCTATATCTATCAGTTCATCTGTATGCTTAGTCAAGATAGCGATATGCCACCCAATCATCAACTTTGACTTCATGTCATTGACCCAGTCAGTCTTTGAGTAGTACTTCAAGCACGATACAAATCCGATACGGACAAAGTCACTATTATCAGGAAATGCGGTAATGACATACCCACTATGATTACGAAACAGATACGAAAAGAGAGTATCCTTTTTCCTTCGCAAAAATATATCATACTCATCCCTCTCCTCTATCTCATCTGTGATGATGCAAGCAGGGGTACGAACGAGATCAATAAGAGGAAACTCATGAGGAAGCTCAGATGATAATGGGTAGACAGCAACGATATCAACGGGCTTCAATACATGACCAGTATCTGCATCAATAGCATACATCGTCTCCAACTGATCATCATCGAACTCAAGCCGTACATGATAGGTGAGATACGGAAGTACAAGGTCGATGATGGCACCACGGACCATATACTCCCCACAGTTCAGATGATTATCGTGCGTAAGGCTATATCCATGATCAACTAAGTACTTGAGGAGCGTCATACGATCAGCTACCTGCCCAGGCTTGGTTCCCAGATGCATGGTCTCATCAAAAAAAGATGCTTCAGCACATCCCAAAGAGCAGGCGATACTTTGCGTAACGATCATCATCTGATGCCCTGATCTTTCTGACCAATCCGCAATAATCGAAGCCTCACAGTTCAGCGACTCAATCTTTTTTTCCAAAAGCAGCGTAATCTCATAGGTGTGTTGAAAATACGAAAGCACATCATACAGCTCCTTTGCTGCGTGATAACTTTCTGCAATCCATATCACTTTGTCATGCTCTTCTTCAGCAAGAATTCGTGCACAAAATAAGGCTTTCGAGGAACTATTTCCAACGCCATTTACCGTCAAATAACCTGTCTTCTTTTTCAGAGCAGGATAGGGGATGGTTTTCCATATGATAGTTGGGTCCAATCTACTTAGCACACAATAACTTCAATTACGAGACTCCTGCTATTTTTTTGACATCGGCTGTATCAGATGCACATATGTATCATCTGAACTCGACCTGACTTCCAGAGGAGAAAAGAGATTTTCACTATGCACGCGAAATATGCATGATGTATCTGATATATGCATCAGTGCATCCAGTAAAAACTGTGCATTTACCGTCATGGTAAACGACGTGCCTTCAAACAACACACTGACTTGCTCCTTGGCCTGGCCAATCTCTGTCTCTGGCGTAACCATACTTATGCTGTGAAGGTTAGCATCACCTTCCATGTCGACAGTAGATGACTGTTGCCGAGAAAAGATAAGCATACGCCTAAGAGACCTGGAAATAGATTCTATATCACAGGTCATAACCGTGGTGTATTCTTTGGGTATAATCTGCTCATAATCAGGAAATCTACCCTCTAAAAGACGTGTAGTAATAGATGTATCTCCAATAACCCAAACACACTGGTTTTCTAGTACGCGCCACTCAAAGTATTCTTGAGTACTTTTATCTAAGATCTTTTTGAGCTCGATACAAGAGGCCGCTGGGATGATAATATCGCAATCTTGAGCCGCATCTTCTTTGAGATAGATCTTCTTCTCTGATAAGCGGAAACTATCTGTTGTAACTGCTATAAGGGTGTTTTTTCGTACACGGATAAGCACACCACCTAGGACAGGGCGTGTCTGATTTGAGCTTACAGAAAACAAGACAAGATCAAGCAGGTGTGAAACATCTGATCGGGATGGAGAAAAAGAGACATGCTCAGGTCGAGCCGGAAGTACGGGATACTCGGTAGAAAGAGCTCCCTTCATCTGCGTACTAGAGTGGAGAGACGTTATCTCGATAGCATCAGCCGATTGCTGCTTGATCTCAAGCTCCTCTGACTCGTGAAAATGAGCTAAATACCCCAAAAGTGTCTTAGCAGGTATAGTATATGCTCCCGTAGCAATTACCTCGGCAGGGCATTGGGAGGTAATTGCAAGCTCGAGATCTGTTGCTGTAAATTTGACCTGTGAGTCTGAGACTTCCAAAAGCACGTGCTCCAAGATAGGCAAAGTTGTACGCGTCGGAATAGCACCACTGACGGCTCCTAGGGCTTTTATTATATCTTTATGTACGGCACGAAAAGCGATCATAGGATCAACGATGGAGATAAGCAGACTCTGTAAACG
>CAYGIM010000053.1:0-5617 GCA_964349895.1 uncultured Candidatus Peribacteria bacterium
ATGTAAGTTGTAGTATTAGTATGAAGAAAAAAGGAGATAGCACGCAAACAGCTTTAACAGTTCCTATCAGATTTGTCGCGGCAGGATCGACAGCTGTTGCACAACCAGGAATTGGTGATCCAACTATTACATTCAGCGTAGGAGGTTGTGCTTGGGTAGAGAACAAGAGATTTGTATGTGACTTGGGTAGTGGTCAAGAAGATATTATGGTGACTGCGTTTTATTCTGGTCCAACAACGGCCACCACAAAGTATAAGTATACTGCATGTTTCGGTGGTGCTAGTGATGAATCAAATCTTCCTATTCGTTCGTTTGTTAAAGAAAATGTTCCGGCAGGTAATTATACGTGTGAGGTAAAGGTCGGTGACAAGACGAGCAGCGTTCCAATCCAAGTAACTGTTACCCCACTTACTCATCCAGCAGCGCCCCGGCCTATCACAACTGACAATGGCGTATTTAGCCTTGGCAGTGATTATGGTGCGTGTCCGTATGTAAACGACTCATACTTCGAGTGTGAGCTTCCAGATGGCACGGCGACGACAGGACTTCGGATCTCGCATGTACAGCCAGACAGCACGCTCAAGTCGTATCAGTGGAGTGGGTGTACTATCGGTCTACCAACAGATCTGCGCAATGATGCTCCACCAACTACATACTTGGTTGCGAAGTCTGCTCAGCTCAAAGCCGGACTGAACCAGACATGTAAGCTCGAGTTTTCCAAGGATGTAAATCTGACAGGGGCAAAGAACTCAAGTCTTCTGCCATTCAAACTTGTTACGCAGGGGACTGGTAGTAACAATGGCGGAGGGACAGGCGTAACACCTACGCGTACACAGAGTACGGTGCCTCGGGTTGTATTTAAGATCGCAGACAAAGAGTTTTCTTCTGGTGCCGTCGTACCGATCAAAAAGACACAGGGGCTCAATGGTCTCCCTATGACGATCCAGATTCCTCAGACACGACCCAATGGTAAGCCACTCGTCGTGAGCCGACATAGTATCGAGGAGTCTATCTTGGATCCAAACAGGCTCTATGGCGAGAAGCCGGGAAGTCCATCGAGCTATGAGGTGCGGTTTGATGCTGAGAAGCAGAGCAAAGATGTCGTACTTCTCAAGCTAACTGATGATCAGAATACTGAGTACACCTACTCGATCACGTTTCTCGTGCAAGAAGGCTTTACAGGGATTCCTACTGACATAGTCTCTCCACGGGTAAAGATCCAATCCATCGATATTTCACAACAGAGCACGGTCGAGATCCTACCTCGTGAAGCAAAAGCTGTGACATTTGATCTTTCTTCTTCCTCGCGTATTACCAAGGCACTGATTCAGTTTGGTGACGGAAAGGTGACGACGATCACGGATGTAAAGAAGCCAGTGGTACACAACTACAATCCCTCAAGAGAGTATCATGTGATTGCTACCCTTACCGACGATACTGGTGGTAACTCACGTATCGAGGCAGATGTCGTAGTCATCGATATGATTCCTGCTATTACGATCTCTCCTGCGCTGGGAGAAGTAGGTACGCAGTTCTCTATAGATGCTTCACAAAGTAAGTCTGTCGGAGCTATCGCCAAGTATGAGTGGGCGGTCAAGAACCAAGAGGGCCAGACGGTGGCAAGCTCACTTGATAAGAGCTTTAAGACGTCCTTCACCAAGCCAGGTGCCTATGATGTCAATCTCACGATCACTGATACCAAGCAAAACCAAAAGACGCTGATCCAGCGTATCACCGTAGACTCACGTCCTCCACGTGTGTCGATCAATGCTGCCAAGCGCGACATGTACAATCCTCAGATCTATGTATTTGAGGCAACCGGTAGTACATCACCGTACCCTGGTACGACGCTCGCATACTCATGGTCAGTAGATGCAAATACCTCTCCTACCTTTATCAAGTCTAGTCCCGATCTCTCTCGTGTTACCTATGCCTTTACGGAGGTCGGTCAACATACTGTTACTCTGAGTGCTACAGATGTATTCGGAAAGAAAGCTGAAAAGAATATTACGGTAACGGTCGACTCGCTGCTCAATCTGAATCTTGAGCTGACCCCAGACGTACCAAAGGTAGATGAAGAGCACACATGGAAGCTCGGCTCTATCGGTGCACGCGATGCATACATAGACTTTGGTGACGGAACGAGATCACAGAAGCTTACGTTTGTAGACGGGCGCGTAGAGGTAAAGAAGACCTACTCTCGTTCACAAGTGTTTGATGCAACGATAGATCTTACCGATGAGCGTGGGACGCAAAAGCGTTTTGTAAAACGTGTCAGCGTATCACCAAAGAATACTCCTTCAGTATCTACCAAGGTCCTGATCAACAATGAGCAGCTTTCTCTTACCGAGCAAGCGTGTGGCAGCAAGAGTGGGTACAAGATCACGCGTGGTGATACGGTTGCCTTTGATGCTACACAGTCACGTGCAAGTGATGGCACGACGAGCGGGTTGACATACTTCTACCGTTTCGGAGATGGTGCTGAGAGCGAGCTGAGCTCTCCTACACATGTCTACAAAGAGATCTCAGAGAATGGGTGCTTCCAGGTGGGTGTCAAAGTTACGGATAAGAGCGGAAAGTCTACTTCGCTTCTCGAGCCGATCTTGATATCGGTTGATAATGCAGCACCTACGCTTCACTCGATCTCGATCACACCTCCTGCAAGTCTTGTGTTGCCGGTCAAAAACATCCGCGTACGAGCAGTAGGCGCAACTGATCCCGATGGTACGATCGCAGGGTACAAGTGGTACATGTATCCAGCGGGAAAACGAGACAACAAACAATCGATACATATTACCAAGAGCTCAGAGACTGTTTTCTCGATACCTGATACCTCAAGTGAGGTGGGAGTACAGTCATGGTACTTTGGCGTAGAGCTTACCGACAATGATAGTAAGACAGTGGACAGCTTTGACGTGGCGGGTGAGAGCTTTCCGCTGGCTGTCGAGTCGAGAGGAAAGAACCAGTACACATTTGCGATCAATGTAGATACTCAGTCGTTGGTTGTGGGACTACCTACACTTATCTCCGTAGTATCTGAGCCACCACAGCCCTTCTCTGCTCAGTACTCTTATGACTTTGATGGTGATGGCACCTATGATCGTGAGTTTGTCGGCTCAGCATCTACGTATGTGTATCGCGATGCGGGTGTATTCAAGATCAAGGTAAAGATCAACCTCTTTGATGAAGAGTATGTTACCGAAAAGACGATTACGGTGCTTGAGCGTGGAGCATATACGGGCGCAAGCAATACAGGCGTCAGTGGTAGTGGTTCTCTTGCGGGAGCAGCACCAACCGATAGACCTAGTGGTGTATCGATAACTCCGTATGAGCAGAGGGTTGCAGCCGTACAGGCTAAGCAGCAAACAGGTGTTGCAGCTGTCAGTCAAGAAGTAGGTGAGATATCAGCAATGCTGCGAAACTCAGCAATATCAGATGATCAAAAAAATCCGATTCTTGAGGATCTCAAAAAAGCTCAAGACGATCCATCGTCAGCATATAAGTATATCGCCCAAGCACGAAGCAAGATTACGGGTGTGACTGTTTCTGAGTCGGATACGGTAACCAAGCAGGAGCTTACGTCTCGTCTCGATACACTCGAACCTCAAAGCAAGGTGGTGAAGGGGCTCACGATCAAGCAAGACAACATCCTCGCCAATCAAGGGATCCGCGATAAGTGGAACTCAGATCTGGATAGTGTGAAGTCTATGTTTCAGGGGGGCATCCTGACAGGAGGTGCAACAGGTAATGACTCACTGAGCAAGGACTTGGTGCTCGGGCCAGCACTTCAGAGGCTCAAAGAGCCAGAGACGCTTACGGATACCGAGTATCAGCAAGAAGTAGACAAGGTAAAGAAAGCAGTTGATACGCTCGACATTCCTCCAGACACCAAAGAAGAGCTCAAGCAAAAACTCTCTCAACCAAAGACAGCCATTACCAAGCTTGATCCGTTTGATCGAGAGCTTCGAGAGATACAAGATGCGACCAATCGTATTCGTGATCTGACAGCAAACGTCCAACCGAGGTTACGTTTAGCTATCAACAAGAAGCTGCGTGATGTAGAGAACTCGTATGGTGTGGATGATGATTACTTCCTGACCTCGATAAACGACGTCCGAAATCTGCTGAGTACTTCCGACCTTCCACCTGAGACACAGGAAGCGATTCTTGGTATCCTCGATGACATTTCTAATGCAGAGGAGAAGAAGCTGATTGCGAGTGTAGAAGAGCTTGATCTGACCACACCACCAAATGACAATATCAATACCAATCAAAATACTGGTACGCAAGTAGTTGTAACAGATGATACACAAAAGCCACAGACATCAGGCAACTGGCTTCTGACCCTGGTCAAAGGTGTGGGACAAGTCGTAGTGATCTTGTTTGTTCTCCTCATCGTCTTTGCTACAGGTATCTATGTTCTCTACTTGCTAGAGCGCAGAAAGCCATTGCAACAGAACCTTACTCTCGATGAGTATGTAGGTAAGATTCGTGACCGGCTATCAGCTCTGTTTCCCAAGAAGCACGCTGCCCCAAGTAGTACGATGTATTCTAGCCCACCTACTGAGACAGTTCCACCCGAGCATGTGGATAGTGTTCCTCACGACGCGATCGAGGTGGCCTTTCTTAAGCAGGAAGGTGCTGCTCCATCGTGGCTAAAGATTGATAGTGAGCCGGTGACACCACCACCTGTGGCAGAACCAGCAGAACCTGCTGCCGATGTTGTTGCCGCATCTATCGTTCCTCCGGTACAAGAACCAGTTGTGTTACCGAAAGAAGAACTAACTCCTCCAACAACTCCGGCTATTCCTGAGGCACCGATAGATACGCTAGATCCATTTGCTACCAACGCGCCTGCCTGGCTCAAGGTAGATGAAGCTTCAAACAGTCCGGTAGCTAAAACCAAAGACGTGCAGGTCAGTGAGCCTAAGGCGCCAGAAGTGCTAACCTCTGAGCAGCCAGAGATCACTGTTCCCAAGACTGAGCCCGAGTCAGCTCCAGCACCTGTGATACCTACTACTCCCCCAGAAGCAGAAGTTCCTGCTGTCCTCGAGGTCCCCGAGCAGCCTGAGGTGAGCCTCACCAGTGATACAGCGGAAGAGGAGTATATCCCTGCTTGGCTCAAGTCGTATCAGTATGAACCAGAGGAAGAGGCAAGTCATGAGACTCAAGAGGAAGAGCCAACTCCCGAGCCTGAAGTTCCTGAGACACACGAGGCGGAGGAAGCTATCATCGAACCCTCTCCAGCAAAGAAAGAGGAGATTGCACCCATAGTTGAAGAGACACCGCTTGCAGAGAGCACAGTCGCGAGCAAGCCCGAGTCGGTGCAACCAGAGGCTTCAGAGACTATAGGTGTGCAACCTAGAGAAGCTACTCCACCACGAGCACCTGCAGCTCCAAAGGCTCCTCAGGCTGGACAAAAGCCTCAGAATAGCTCATCTGGAGACCGTCAGCCTCATCGTGACTTCCGACATAGAAATAGAAATCGACCAAACAATAGGGGGCCACAAGGCCCAAGACCAAGTAATCCCAATGCAAACAATAGTGGGAACGGTCGACCACAAGGAACACAATCGAAAGAAAATCCTTCAAATCCATAAGCAATATATGCTATAGT
>CAYGIM010000054.1:0-5578 GCA_964349895.1 uncultured Candidatus Peribacteria bacterium
CCGTCATTCCGGACAAGGCCGTACTTGGCCGCGATCCGGAATCCAGAAAAGAATTAAAACTGTTCTGAATCTTATCTCTGTCATTCCTGCGTAGGCAGGAATCCAGAAATTCTTTTTTGTTTCTGGATCCCGGATGAGCACGGGGGGATGACGGAATAATATCCAGATTCATCGAGAACTGCATGCAGAGACATTCGAGTACTCGCAATGACGTACATTTAATGGTATATATAATCCATGAACGCACACAGTATCAAAAAAACTCTGACGCTCTTTTTTGTGGGCCTCCCCCTCCTGGGCTTTATTGTCGGCGAGGTCTTTCGCCTACCGTTTCTGCAGGAGCGCGGTGTGCTGATCTTTGACCTGCTGCTCGCCGTCTCAGTAGTTGGCCTGCTCGGCGTACTCTTTGTGACCAAAGCAAAACCGTTTCTCAACCGAAGCATCGTACTGCTCCTGATCTTTTTCGCAGTAATCGCTCTGAGCCTGCTGATACACATCCCTCTCTATGATACATCGTCTATACTCAAAGGCGCACTCTACGCACTGCGTACCATAGGAGTCTTGAGCATCATCACCATGCTGCCCTCGCTCATCCATAGCAAAAAAGATGTCACGATCATCATGCACCTGCTCACCGCCGCAGCTGTCATCCTCTCGCTCATCGGATTCCTCCAACTGGTGATCTTCCCAAACTTTACAGAGATGGCTCAGCTAGGCTGGGACCCACACGAAGGCCGCCTCCTCTCTAGCTGGTTTGACCCCAACTACGTCGGTGGATTCTTTGCACTCATCACGACGCTCCTCGTAAATGATATGTTTACCAAGGGTCATAGCAAACGCTACCTGCTGTGGACGTATGTCAGTATCTCAATACTCTTGATCGCCAATCTCCTCACCTACTCGCGCAGTGCTCTGCTCGCCCTGGTTGCTGGTGTGACAGTCGTGCTCTTTGTCAGATCCAAGAAGCTTCTTATCGCAGCCATTGTGCTTGGATGCCTCACTGTAGCATTTACACCTCGCCTCTGGGAGCGCACTACCGACATGATCGATGGACTGGTCACTCTCTCCAAACCATACCTCGAGCAAAACCTCGACCCTACATCTCAGCTGCGCATCCTCGACTGGGAACGCTCCGTAGCTCTCTGGCAAAAAGAACCATTCCTAGGTGTCGGCTACAACCTTCTGAGCAATGCCAAGCTCGAGGCCAACTACTTGCACGACCAAGAAAGTCACACAGCCTCCGGCTCTGACAGTAGCCTCCTGACCATACTCATCACCACGGGAGTCATAGGGCTCGCAACATTCCTCTGCTTTCTCCTAAGCCTCCTGATAACAAGTATCCAGGCAATACAACTCAAAGTACCCGAGGCCGTCGGCTACCTAGGATTTCTGATCGCACTCATCACTCACTCGTTTTTTGTAAACAGTATGCTCTACCCCTACATCACGTATACGTTTGCCGTCGTCACGGGGTATGTGTTCCTGGCTTCCATGTCATTGCGAGAAGGACGAATACCTGAGGACGACGTGGCAATCCAGAAGCATTCCTGATTTGTACATAGGCCCAAACATCCTTATCACGAAGATAGATTGCTTCGGGTACTCGCAATGACATTCAAGATACTGGATCCCCGATCAACTTCCTTTTTGACATAGTGGACTGGTCGAGGATGACGAAGATAAAGAGTCAACGAATGAGCCTCTTATCAAATGGGTTGTTGAGAATTGATGAAGTACGAGGAAGCAAGAATTAAGACACTCAATCACGGCCTACTGTGTCTTGTAAAAAACAGTGCAGTTCAAGGAAACAAGTTCGGAATCGACGCAGGCGTAGTGTGTCCTACATCGAGGAGTGAAGAATGAAGTTGACGCAGAAATGTGCGTTCTTTTACAAGACACACATTTACATCTTTTTCTGGATAAGGGAGATAAACAACCCCAGCATGATGTATCCCAGAAACGCCGCAAAGTTCACCACAATCCGCTCAAGGGTTGTGACCGGTACGACATCGCCAAAACCAAGTGTGGTAAAGGTGACGATGCTGAAGTACATATAGGTATAGAGATCCATGCCTTTGATCATCATTCCGCCCGTCTGGATCTGATCGATGAGACCGATCACGACAGCAAAGAAGACCATAAAGACGATGCTTGTTGCACCCCAGCGAACAAAGCTCTCGCCATACATTGATGTCTTTTCCAAAAACCAGTACCCAAGAAAAGGCAGGTGCTTCCCGAGGTTGCGATAGCTTCTTTTTCGATACTGCATCTTGGCGATGTAGGATCTTTTCTGTGCTTCAAAAAAATCTTTCTTATCATACAATACCTCGAGCGATGAGTAGTACCGCTCCATAAGTTTGTAAAACGCCTTCATCTGCATCTTGGAAAGACTACGCGCAGTCGACGCTGTTCCTCGCGTCTGCCCTACATACTCTGCCTCCGCAGCACGAAACGCTGCGTTCATGTGGTCATACCACGAAAGCGCGATCGCGGTCTCCACGACATCGCTGCCCAAGAGAAAGATACGGATCAGATAGTAGTAGTACGTTCCCTTGGACTCGTACGCATCAGCCGGAGCAGTCTTCAGAAGCTCCTCCAAAGAACCTACCAGTTCTTGTTTGATATCTCTTATATGACCACCGTCGACATGATCGATGATTTCTTTGAGTGTATACACGAGCTATTGATGATAATCTATCACCTTATTATAGCAAAAAGACTCACAGGATTGCGAGGAATCAGCCATCTTGTCCCATTTCAATCCCTAAGATTGTTCAAGACCAGCGAAGTGCAAGGAAACAAGCCAAAAAGCCCACGGCGTATGCCGCGGGCTTTTGATAGAGCTGAAACTAGTTTGTTCTAAAATGAGTGAAGTACAAGAAAGCAAGGATGAGTCGAGTGAGGTGTAGTATCTCCTACATCGAACGAGCGAAGACGACGCTGCCGAAGTAATTCGCCATTTTAAACGAACTACAATAAGCCGATAACCAACCCCATAAGGGATAGAGTGACAACCCAATACCCCGCATTGATGAAAAACAGCTTGAGCGACTTGCCCTCAAAGAGATAGTTGATACCAATAGTAGGAGCAACGATCGCGATAGAGATCAAGAACCCCCAGATAAGTCCGAGCAGATAGTCCCCTGTCCCGATCAAGAGTGATAAGGCAAGACCTAGGATGATGTTGAGCACCGCAGTCGTCGCGTAGATCAAGCCCATAGGCTGTCCTTTGCAGTCCTCCATCTTTTTACCAAGCTCTTTCATCCAGATCTTTCCGAGAACCGCTGGTGCATACCAAGTCATACCAGTGACAAAACTTACTGCTAGAGCGGCAATAATTCCCCAGTAGTTCAGATTGGCGAGAGTGAGATTGATCATCATATAGGTGCGGTGAATATAAAATAGACTGAAATCATCATAAAAGAAAAATGAGAGGAATCAAAAAAATAGACCGAAAGCCAGAGGCGATCGGTCTATTTCTCATCTGTCATTCCAGAGTACTCGTCTGGAATCCAGATCCATCTATGTTCAATTAAGATTTCTTAAGTCTTTCTGGATCCCGGATCGCGGCAGAGTACTACCTTGTCCGGGATGACGGGAATACAATCCTATCTTTGTTCGTTGAATTACTTCAAGAGCGCATCAATCTTCTGCTCAAAGGTCTGGTAAGGCTGTGCTCCTACGAGACGCTCACCGTTGATCAAGAAGGTTGGTGTTCCTGTTGCTCCAGCTGACGCTGCCAGTGCCATGTCAGCAGAGATCTTACTCTGTGGCTCTTTGGCATCGATACATGTCTCAAGCTTCTTGGCATCTACACCTTCGAGACCCTTGGCATACTCGAGGAACTTCGTCTTGGTGTCTGCAAGAGTTGACCACTCTGATTGCTTCTCAAAGAGTACGTCATGCATCTTCCAGAAAGCATCTTTGCTCTGGGTGGCAACACACTCAGAAGCGATTGCCGCAGGAAGTGCGTTCTGGTGAAAGCTCAGAGGAAGGTGAACAAACGAATACTTGATCTTGTTGGTCTTGATATACTTATCAAAAATCTGTCCGTATGTCTGCTGATGAAACCGAGAACAGAAAGGACATTGGAAATCAGAAAACTCTACGACTGTTACCTTGGCGTCCGGACCCCCGATAAAGCTAAGCTTGCTCGTATCGATATTTACCTTCTCACCAGCAGCAGGAGCTGTAGGCTGAGTTGGTTGTGCGTTGTTTGTGGGCGTAGGCTTGACGTCTTGCACTGCTGCGATCTGCGCAGGCTGCGCCTTCATAGACAAGTATGCAAACGATCCAAGAAATGATCCTACAAATGCGAGCACGAGTGCAAGCACAGGAAGAATCCACATAGAAGAATGTGATGAACAACATTCTCCGCAGCCGCCTGTAGAGCAGCACTCCATCTCGGAAATCTTCTTTGTTTCAGAACTCTTTGCCATAGTCGGGTATATTACAAATAAAAATACATGAGAAATACTGGTCCATTGTACCTCCCAAAGCGCTATTCTCACAAGCCCACTCCAAAACTTTGCTTTGCCTAAACACAAATTAGGTGGTTTATTTTTATATCAAACTGTTTTGTCGCGACAAGAAGCACAGATCCCATGCAGATCCAAAACGTGATTGGATGGGGAAAACTGCTTCTGCTTTTTCGCCAGTTTTTCAAATACAGAAACGTCGTCATCAAACTCGATCTGATCGATCGAGGAACACGAAGTACATATGAGATGATGGTGATGTGACGCAGACAACTCATAGTACGTCTCACGTGCTGATCCCCACACAGCACGTATCATCTGATGTGAAATCAGAAAATCGATCTCCCGATAGATCGTGCTTTTGTTGGCAGATACTCCCCTCTTCTCCAGTGTTGCCAAAATCTCGTGTGCACTGAGCGCACATACCGTTTCAAAAAATAGTGTCAGCAAAGCTTGGCGAATCACTGTGACGCGCGCACCGACATCTCGCAAGGTATTCTCCGCTTGGATGAATGCTTCTTTGTGCTTCATATGAATTGATTATACCGCCCCACTTGCCATATGCAACCTAGTCGCATATACTCGAAGGGGAATTTTCATCCTAGATTATAGAATATGATTATCGGTTTCTTGGGAAAAGGAGGTAATGGAAAGTCCACCATGGCTACACGACTTGTACAGAGTCTTGTGCGGGAGGGAAACAATATCCTGGCGGTAGATGCCGACCACAATATGGATCTCACCTACAACCTAGAGGCTCCAGAAGATATGACCTATGTAGGTACATCATGGGATGACATGAAAGCACATTGCGCAATCGAGGCAAACAACTACCGTCTCGCTTTTTCAAAGGAGCCCCTACCCCAATTCAGTTTTTCCTCTCCAGATCCATTCACCTCTAAGTACTCGCACGAGCTCAGCCCAAGTTTGCGCATCATGACAGCCGGCCCACACACTGATCAAATGATCTATGATAAGAGTTGTAGTCACGGCTTGTTCACATCGCTCAAGATTTACTTGCCACTCGTATCACTCAAGGACAACGAATACGTCGTGGTAGACGAAAAAGCCGGAACAGATAGTGTGGGTACGGGTATTAC
>CAYGIM010000055.1:0-5404 GCA_964349895.1 uncultured Candidatus Peribacteria bacterium
GTATCGAGATCCGCCACGATGCTCGCCACAGGAGAAGGCCCCTTGGAGCACGCTGCATATTCTTTGGAAAGCTTATCGAGATGTGACTTGTAGACGAATGCTAGCAATGCTTGAGAGTCTGCCTGGGTTGAGTTGTCTTCAAATATCAACTCATCCTTGATAGACATCAGCTCAAAGATGTCTTTCTTGGTCAGTGTGATCATGCAGTCGATCGCAGCATGATAGACCTCGAGTGCCTGTGATGCACTGAGAGCACCCCCCTCTGCATCCACCAAGTAGCTATCGATCTTGTCGTAGTACGCAAAAGAGATACTCGAGGTGAGCACCATAAGCAGAAACGCTGTGATGATACGCTTAGTCTGTGCAAACATTGTTTCCGATGTTACCTTGTACCTTCTTGAGAAGCGCGACACTCTTGGTCAGCACACCAAACAAGTGGTCGAGCTTGTCGTAGAAGCTTTGGAGCTCTGAGATCATACGAGAACGAGAGCTCAGTTCTGCGTGCATCAAGACAAGCGTGTGCAGCTTGCGCAGTGAGTCAGGAAAAAGCCCTTGGCCAGGATCTGCGATCAGCGTCTCGCAATACTCGGATGTTTTCACATCTTCGTGAAAACAGAGTGCGCAAAAGTTCTTGGTCTGATAGTAGGTGTCGCGAATCTTATCTACCCCCTCATGCAAGAAGTCTACCGACCTACGATCGAGATTGAGCGACTCACGCTGTGCCCATGTGTCGACCTCTGAAAAAGCCCCATCGACGACCTGTGTCATGTCGGCACCCGAGCAGGTATAAGACACCGCCAGAGCAGTTGTCTGATGACACATCACGAGACCCAAGATGAGTGCTGAAAATACGGCTTTTTTCATATGTTTGTATCGTATTATTCTAGCACAAATAGGGCTTCTTTATCAAAGAAGAGAAGTTTACAGTGTTATTACGAGATGATTGAGACCACACATCGAAACCACGTCCTATTTCTGTCATTGCGAGTACTCGAAGCAATCCAGAATCTTTCAGTATAATATCTGCTTAATAACGTGCTACGTCACCTCAGTACACAATTAATTCCTGGTATAGACAAACAGCTGGATTGACTTCTCTGTCATCGCAATGACATACCTCAAACATTCGCGTTACGACTACGGATTGAACCTCAAAAGCCCTATATCATGCCCGTCGAGGACAAGCCTGAAGTGAGGATAGATCGTACGTCCCACAGCATCAGGAACCACGGCTACAGGAATAGCAGCCAGGAAGTCGATCACACCGTCGTTGCGGATCAAGATCTGATCCTGGGCCGTATCCACTGTAGATACGACGATCTCGCCCGTATCTAGAGCTCGGCACGCATAGTTTTTGTTGTCCAATGTCAGGAGAAACTCGACCGGTATGTCATCGCCGCCACAGCCGATAGAGCCCGTACTCTTTACACGATACTCCAGCGTTCCGATCTCACGTTTATCCAGAGAAAATGTGATAGATATAGGCTTCTTGGAGGTAAGCCCCGGCTTGTAGCTCACAGCACCCTCGAGCAATGAGACTTCTCGGGTTGCAGGATTCATACGCGTCAGTTTCTTTGTATCGAGCTCGAGATAGACATAGTCTTCCTTGGATACCGGACTTGGAATCTGAAATGTACCGTCGCCCTGAGTCTGAGCAGTGTCAGATACCGCCTGTGTCTGGCCACGCTTCGTGTGAGCAATACGGACAGGCAAGTCCTCGATCGGAGGCGAGATTACGCCAGTAATCGTATCTTCCTTGAGCGACTCTGGATCGAGCTCGAGGGTGATGGTAACTCCCTCTGCATGCACCGAGACGTCATCTTGATTATTGTTCTTATCGGTAACTACCAAACTGATATCCATGCCTTCACCAATATCTTTCGACGGTATCGTAATCATCTTGCCCTCTTGCGTAGTCCCCTTGTACGACCACTGATACTTCACGATGCCTTCATTGTCGTAGCTACTCGACGCATCAAGCTGTAGCACACAGTCACATCCCTTCGGGATCAGGTACGGACTCGCCTGCCCCAGACTTGCAATACGCTCACCTTTGGTCATCAAGTACCCCAAGATACGTGCGTCTGGTGTCTCGATATCTTTCGCGACGTTTGGCTCGAGCATCATCACACCATACGAGTTACCAACTCCTGTAGCACCTATCGGCACGACGCGTGCATAGTACGTATCGTTTGGCCATGATAGGGGGATCTCGATGTGCTCAGTCTCACCAATCAAGATAATCTGAGCATCGAGGATATCTGGATATCGTTGTTTGATCAAAGCTCGAGACATCTCATCAAAGATATATGCATAGATCTTTGATGGCTGGTTGGGCGCCAACGAGTCACGTATCGTGAGTATGTAACCCTTGATACCCAAGCCCATGAGATGATCAAATGACAGCACTGCATCTTGGGCAACTTCACGGTCTAAGACTGGATTTCTGATCGCCGTATAAGGATGCTCAAGTGTCGCGAGCTGAACAGTTTCTACCCCTCCACCCGTTGTGCTCAATCCAACCCCATTGCCCCACTTCACATACACCGCATCCGCAATGCTATACACGACATCATCATGACCATCATGGTTGAGATCTATCACCGTCAGCACACGTCCGGCATCCGTGCCTTCATAGCTGATCAGCGAGATCGGAGCCTTGTTGTCTTTGACATAGATGATCGAGTTCTGTCCAAGCGCCGCTGCAGGTGTGGTCGCTGGTTGCGTAGGAGCAGAAGGTGTTGGCGCTGCCTGAGCGATCAGCCCCCTGGTATCTGCAAGAAGTTTCGGAGACTCAAGCGTCATAGTCTCAGGAGGCATGACCTGATCAATCTCGGATATCACACCGACTAACCGAGGAGTCAGTGAGCTTTCGCTCGATAGGTGTGCAATAAGCTTGTCGGTATCATTACTTGAGATCAGCTTCTTGATCACCTCGTTTTTATCTTGTTCTTTTTTGAGCAGATCATGAACGGTCTTTGCCTCACGTGCAAAGTCGCTCGTGGCAGCATCGCTGACATCTACCACATCATCATGGTGCGATTGGGTACGTATGATGCGGTTGATACGACTCAGCATCTTGGTCCGAACCGTCTCTGGTATCGGAAGTTCGGTAACATCGCTCATGAGATCCAAGAGCGCATTGCTCTGAAGATTCACGCGTCCATTGTTGATACTGCCGCGTACGTCCAGTGGGATATCGGTCCGAGGCAGACTCGGGATCTTGTCTTCTAAGTCACCGAGCTTGTTGATCGTGGTTGCACCTTCGCGGAGCAGCTTCTGGATATTTCGTGTCACGTCTTGCGAGAGCTCTTGTGAAAGCACTGAGACACCAACACCCGCTTGATAGATGATATCCGTATTGAGCTCGAGGTTGAGAAACGACTCGATCACGATACGCTCAAGCGTCGGCACTTTGACATTTGGCCAGCTGAGCCTCAGGAAGTCGAGCGGTAAGTATCCTGTCCTACTCGTCTGATCCTCGATACGACCTCGTACCTGCCACTCAGGCACGGGACCAATATTCTTTTGCACAAAGCAGTAGAACTTGAGCACAAACTTGATCGTCTTAACCAGATCTCCGAGCTGCTTAGGTAGCTCTGGCAGCGCAGGTGGTGGTGGCAAGACCGGAAGCTTCGGGATTTGCAGATCCGGCAAGCGTGGCAGATCAGGAAGATCTGTCGTAAAGACTGGTAGTGTAGGAATCGCGGGTAGGACAAAGTTCGCACGGAAATCAAATGTCGGATCGAACAGGATCGTCTCGACCTTAGGAAGTGTGATCCCCGTAAGCTTCGGGAAGACGATCTCGCGTGGCTGGAAGATAAACGTCGGCAAGACGACATTGAGACGTGCCTTGACCTTTGACACATCGAGAACGATGTCAGGCCACTTGGGAAACTCGATGATCGGAAGATCTCCTATGACAGAACTAATCACCTGAAACACGATACTCATCGTGCTACCTCGGTTGTTCCGACACGAAGAGCACTCCTGTGCATAACTATGAAACAGACTTAGCGTATCTTCCCAGAGGAGTCCGATATCGCGCGCGATCTCAAACGCCTCCTGCCACTTGGCAATAATCACTTTGTTTTTGTGAAACCAACCGAGCACGTTGTCGGTAAATGTATCTACATAGGTCACGATCTGAGAGAGATAGTACGACCTGAAGTCAGCATACTTCTTGAGCTTCTCAGGAAACTTCTGATACTCGCTCAGAGCAGACATGTTTTTGCTGACACTGGTAAGGACGTTAGTAACCGAAAGCCCCGCATCGAGCGTCAACCGACCACGTTCACAGAGCGAGATGTCATCAGTCAATGTCTGTATTCGCTCCTCTTGCTCCAGCGTCTTTTCTGACACAGCTTCAAGCGTTGCCCTTTCTTGGCGCAGAGGTTTCAGCGATTCATCGCTGCAAATACTATCCAAAGACTTGAGCACTGCCTTGTGATACACATCCAGCGCATCCATAAAGCGCTTGGTATAGATACCATCCTCAAACTGTGTACACATCATCGTGCCTTCTTTCTCAAGCTCTTTCTGCTTTGTGCGGATATCTTGCTCGATATCAGCCACGGCTTTCAGAAAGACTGAAGTATGGTTGTTGATATCTTCTCGGATCACTTGCTCAGCCCTAGGATGTTTCGCGATAACCAACGATGCGATATCTTGGTAAAACACTTGGAGCGCTTTGCCACTCTCCCAGAAGTACGAGCGGAAGATCTCACACAACTGCTGCATGCGGTCCCCAGACATCCATGGAAACGAGATCTCGAGCGGCCTCTCCTCGATCGACAACCAAGGGATAGACTTGAGATACGCATAGACATCGTCGATGTCAGTGACCACGCCGCTCTCAAGTCCTTGCGCTATAGACTCTTTTAGCCCCTTGAGATCGTCTTTCTTTTTGGAAGGAGGATCTGTAGGCTTTGTCCGAAGAGTCTCAACAAGTGCTATACGATCTTTTTTGAGCTTGTCACGCACCTCATCATAGCGCTTCTTGTTCTCTTCATCGCCCTTACTACTCATCTTTCCCGCAGATCCCGCACTTGCGCCTGCACCAGTACTTTTGTTTGTCAGCGTATTCCAGTCAGGAATCGCTCCATCGAAGCTTGGTAGGTACAAGATGATCGCTGGCGGTGTAAAGAGCTTCATACGTATCTCCTCCATCTGTTTCTGAAACCACTCCATGAGGATTGCAGGATCATCACTCGGTCGCGTATTCTTTACTTTTACTGGCTTTAACTCAGCGCCATTTGCGCCATACGAAAGCTCGTGGATCTCGGCATCCTCGTCATCAAGCGGAGTTTGCTGTGCAAAGACGCTACCGCCAGCTGCTCCTGAACTACCAAATGATGTCACATTTTGGATCAGGTCCCCTACTCCTTTACTTACTTCTTTACAG
>CAYGIM010000056.1:0-4874 GCA_964349895.1 uncultured Candidatus Peribacteria bacterium
CCATGATAAGGGAGGGTTGGGGTGGGTTTTCTTACTCTGTCGAAATAGAAGCTAACTACTTCTGCGGACTCATCAATAGATCCAATACGATCAGCTTACCACTCCTCGTGTATGCGAGTATCTGCTTCTTTTCATTGAACAGCACCGGGGTACCACTATCCTTCTCGTCTATATATAAACAGTCGAGACCAGCAACTACAGGGCAGATGTAGAGGCTTGTAGGAAGGATCGCAAAATACGCACGGAAGCTGCGCGGCCAGAGAAGCGACTCGAGCGGCTGAGAAAATCGAGCTACGACCTGTGGATCTTCTTTTCCCTCTCGCATCACCACCTCTCCAATATCTTTCTTATAGTAGAGCGATATGTTGGGATCAGGTAGGCGGATCAGCGGCAGCTCAGTCGTACTGCTTACGACAGAGAGATCACCCTCACTACGCAGCTCGTGCTTCCCGTCTTGATAGGTAAGCTCGAGATTCTGCCCACGCTCACGCATCAAGGTCAGAGCTGTATCAGGAAGCTTCATAAAGTGCGTTATCTTCTTATCAGTGAGCGAGATACGAAACAACGTATGCTCATGGTGGTTGTAGCCAAAGAACCCCAGTCCCGATGATGAGATAAGGGCAATGTCCGGATCGACATCATAGGCTTCAGCGGACATGCGCGCAGGCAGAAATATCATATCGTCAAACGAGACAAACTGCTTGCTACTCAGTATGACATTTCCTGTAAAGGCACTGTAACCTGGCTTGCTGATGATGACATCGTGATTCCCGATCTCTGCCTCTACAAAGCCAGGAGCATTGCCCTGTCTCTTACCATCCAGTATCAGCTCGGTAGCGCTGGGGATATAAAAAGCAGATACGGACTCTATAGCACGCGATTCTGGGATCACACGGTATCCTTGCAACAAGAAAAGCCCGTAAGAGAACACTACGAGAAACGACACATAGGTAATACCACGGTCAATCAATGCTTTTCTTCTCGCGTGCCGAAAATGGCGGGCAGTCATAAAAGTATGTTGAGAAGCTTACTCAACGGCTACGATCTCGTACTCAGACGTCCCCTTTGGAGCAACAACAGCGACCTTCTCATGCACCATACGACCGATCACAGCAGAACCAAGAGGAGAAACATTTGAGATCGTGTGTGCAAGTGGGTTCGCCTCGGTAGCACCTACAATCGTGTAGGTCTCGGCCTTCTCATTTTGCGTTACATTGCGCACGGTTACGCGAGATCCCAGCTCGATGACATCTTTCTTTTTATGCGTGATTACCTGAGCTGACTTGAGCATTTGCTCAATATCTGAGATACGCTTCTCTAAAAACGCCTGCTCGGATCGAGCAGCATCGTACTCGGAGTTCTCAGAGAGATCACCGAGTGCTATAGCATCTTTGAGACGCTGAGCGACCTCGCGTCGCTTCTCGTTTTTGAGCATCTCGAGCTCAACCTTGAGAGCTGCTAAGCCTTCCTTGGTTAAGTACGTTATTTTTTCGCCTTTGACGGGTTGTGTCATAGATGTGTCTGTTAGAGAGATACTTACAGCTATCTCGATAGGGATAGTTTAACCTGGGGCAGTACAGAGAGCAAGATGTCTTGTGGATATGCTCTGCCTCAACATTTCCTGCTATTAGAATGGTCGAATCTTCACACTTGTCGGATGTTCCTTGAGTTTTTGCAGTACCTTGGCCTCGATCTGGCGGATACGCTCTCGGGTAACGCCAAACTCTTTACCTACCTCTTCAAGAGTGTGTGCCACACCATCTCCGAGTCCAAACCGCATCTTGATAATCTTTTTTTCACGTGGAGTCAAGTATTGCAGGATCTCATGGATATTTTCCTTGAGTACTTGGCGGTTTGTTGCCTCGTCTGGCGCAACACCTTCCTCATCTTGGATAAACTCTTTGAGCGTAGCCTCTTCTTCGTGGTTTACTGGCGCTTCAAGAGAAACGATATCCTGGGATATCTTCATGATATGCTTCACCTTCTTGATATCCATACCCATCTCTGCTGCGACCTCCTCCGGACTTGGCTCACGTCCAAGCTCTTGGACCAATCTTCGCTGGGTGTGGGTAAATCGATTGATCGTCTCTACCATGTGGACAGGAATACGGATGGTACGCGCCTGATCTGCGATCGCACGTGTGATAGCCTGACGGATCCACCATGTAGCATATGTCGAGAACTTAAACCCACGCTCAGGCTCAAACTTCTCAGCGGCCTTAAAGAGTCCCATGTTTCCCTCCTGGATCAGGTCAAGAAAAGAGAGCCCACGACCGATGTACTTCTTGGCGATACTTACCACCAGACGCAAGTTGGCTTCTACGAGCTGCTTTTTAGCGTTGATATTGCCTTTGCGGATCTCCTTGGCCAATCGGATCTCGTCTTCTGCCTTGAGCAGAGGCACTTTTCCTATCTCTGAGAGGTACATACGCACCGAGTCATCTGAGATTTGAGAAAGATCGATGACTCGAGACTCTTTCTTTACCTCCTTCTCTGCTTCTTCGTCGTCCTGCTCGTACTGTTGCTGCTGCTGTTTCTTGGCGAGCGTCTCACGTACATCGAGGACCTCGATGTCATAGTCCATAAAGATACCATAGACCTCGTCCAACAACACCACATCGGTCTCAGCCTTAGGAATAATCTTGATCAGCTCTTGATGAGTAACAAACCCCTGATCTTGGCCTTTTTTCAACAGCTCTTTGATCTCAGCAGGAAATGCATCAAGCCTCGGATCGGTAAACGAGGCTAACTTCTTTGTCTTACGCTTTCCCATATACGTACATTAATGAAATATAAAAATGCAAAAACAGACGCGCGGAAATAAGGAGATATGTGTATATAGGTTTTATTTGAGGAGGGAGTTGTACTCTTGAAAGTAGGTCTCATAGAGAGACAGATCTCCTTGTGTCTTCGCTTGTTTCATCCGGATCAGTAGGTCTTTTTTGCGACGTTCCTCTTGGTACCGCATAAGGGTGGTAATGATAGTTCCGCCCTCTTGTTGTAGTATCTCGTCGTTCGTTTCTGGATAGCGCTCATCGATGTAGAGCGTATATGTACGTACTAATTGTATGTGCTCGGGGGACAGCATTTGCATAGTCTCCTCCAGAGTCTTGGCGTCATTGTAAAAGTCTTTCAGTGTTCTGTAAAGTGATTCGTGCACAGAATCTTGAAAAAATAGCTGTACCGTATCTCTCAAGTAGGCATCGCCTAATGTTTGGTAGAGATGCTGATTATACAGAAGAACTCCAAAGAATACCGCATCCTTGCTAAAGAACTGCTGATTCTTGTCGACGGATTCCTTTGCTTGTGCGGATTTCCGATCTACTTTCTGTGCATTTCTCATGAGCTCACGCCGCAAAAGGTCTTCTGGTATAGATGTTTTACTCGCAAGCAAGCCAAGAGCCTCATCTTGCAGCAATAAATCTGGGCACAGTCGCACAAACTCAAGCACAGCTTGAGCAACATCGCGCTTTTCTTTTGCCGAAGTAAGCCCAGTCGTTGCCCCCAGATGCTCTATGATCCAGCTAAAGAATGGCTTGGCATCCTTGAGCGATGCGTCGACCAGCTCAGTGCCCAGGCTCAGAGCTTCATCCGGGTCTTTTACATCTTTAAGCTCTGGGACCATGATCTCAAAGCCCTGCATCAGCGCCTCGCGCGCATTTCTCATGACGGCAGTACGCCCCGAAGAGTCCATATCAAAGAAAAAGTAGAGCGTCTTGGTAAAGCGATTCAGGAGCTTGAGCTGCTCGAGCGTCAGCGCAGTGCCCGATGTTGCAACGGTATGGGCAAAACCGCATGCATGCATCTTGAGCGCGTCCATGTTGCCTTCAACCAGTACTGCATAGCCCTTGTCGCGTATCGCCTGCTTAGCATGGTACAGGCCAAAGAGAATCTTGCCTTTGTTGTAGAGCGACGACTCAGGTGAGTTGATGTACTTTGCCAGATCAGAAGAATCCACGAGCAAACGCGCCGTAAAGCCGACCAGATCACCGTGAAGGTTGAAAAAAGGAATAGTCAGACGATCCGAGAAGCGGTCGACATAGGCGTTGTCACGGCGCTGATCTTTCATGATCACTCCAAGATCGACAGCATGCGTGAGAGAAAACCCCTCCTTCTTGAGATGATCGCCAAGTCCCGTACGTGTACTTCCTCCATACCCAAAGCCAAAGGTCTTCACTTGCTCAGGAGAAAAGCCTCGACGCTCGATATAGTCACGCACATGGGCTACAAGTGAGAGTTGGAGAGCATAATACTCTTGTACACTTTTGAGGATCGCATGGTAGTCCTTGTCTTTCTCATACATCTGCTTGGAGGAGATGCCACCCGTGATCTCTACATTTGCTTGCTTGGCCAAGATCCTGAGCGCCTCGCCAAACTCGACATTTTCCACCAGCTCGATAAAGCGAAACATATCCCCGCCTTTGTGGCATCCAAAACAGTACGCAATTTCCTTGTCCTCACTTACGACAAAAGAGGGTGTCTTTTCCTTGTGAAAAGGACACAGTCCCTTGTAGTGGCCGCCCGTTTTCTTGAGCGTCACATAGTTGCCAACGACCGTCACGATCGAGAGCCTGTTGCGTATTTCTTCTTTGGGTTCAAGCATATGATATTTGACGTATAGATGTTACCCAAGAAGCATCGGCATGCAATGATGAAACTCTATCGCCCCTATATGACCTCAGAGCCCCTGTCTTTCACAGCTGAGTTCTCTCAAAATGAGTGTAGTCCGAGGAATCAAATGAATGAGTCGACGTAGGCGTAGTGTGTCCTACGTCGAAGAGCGAAGAATGTAGATGACAAAGGAATATGCCATTTTCAGAAAACTCTCGGCTATGAGCCGAAGGCGATACGCAGTATATCTCGATATGTTACGA
>CAYGIM010000056.1:4884-5376 GCA_964349895.1 uncultured Candidatus Peribacteria bacterium
ATGTTACGATAAAGAGAAGCAATAGCAGCAACACCAATCCGATACTATGGATGATAGCCTCGACCTTTGCATTGGCCTTTCGGCGCGTCACGAGCTCATAGAGCATAAAGGCAAAGCGTCCACCATCAAGACCTGGAAAAGGCAGGAGATTCATGATACCCAGGTTGATGGTAAGCAGAATCGTGAAGAGCAAGATAGGCATCCCGCCATTGGGGACCATGTAGTAGAGCTGATGTGCGATTCCGACAGGACCAGCTACATCAGTGGGCACCTGAAACTTCTGAAAGATATTGGTAAGAAGCTGACCTACGAGGAGTACCGTAAGCTTCATCTGGCTTCCCAACTCTCGCGCAGCATAGACTGGAGCCTCATACCAAGGTGGTTTGAATGCTATGACATCGCTATTTGGTCGCATGAGTACTCCTATGCGTGCCTTGGTGCCATTGGTCACCGCAGGGATAGCCAGACTCAGGTTGACCTGCTCTGCTCCGC
>CAYGIM010000057.1:0-5298 GCA_964349895.1 uncultured Candidatus Peribacteria bacterium
TAGTGCACTACAAAAGATGCCAAGGTCTGAAGTGATACAATACTTTCAGATGTGTTTAGGATCTATAGCGATGTCAGATTACTTTTCTGAGGATACAACTCCAGCTCAAGTTCTGAAAGACCTTGAGAAGTTTCTAGTTGTTTATAATACTGATATCCCTGAGGAGATGCAGATCCCGCATGTATCCTTAATGACGACGAAGAGACCATCATCATCGACTACTATACAGCTACCTAATGGCAAGAGAATTAAATGGGGTGGGTATCTTTATCACTGGGCAAGATCGCTCATGATAGACAAAGTGCGGGTTACACAAACAGATCGATATAGCGCTCTAAAATATTTATTTTCTCGTTGCGAGATTACAACAACATGGCATGAGAAGTACTTTGACGATAAGGACAGAATCTTGCGTGATTTAGATAACTTTAGAAATATACACAATTCACGAGCCTCGTCAGATAAACAAATAGATACTCTTGCAGATTTTACTGTTAGCTCTCCTTTGTGGAACACCGAGATATCTTTAGCGAATGGGGTTGTGGTTAGCTGGAAGTCATACATACGAAACTATATCCGTTTATCACGTAAACAAACTATTCGTGTAGCTGAGCAGGAGGTCTCAGCGCTAGAGGCTATTGAGGAGATCAAATCAATATGTGACATTGATACAACAGTATTCTCATGTCTTTCGTCTGATTACTTTGCATCTCATGCCAATGTCTTGCGCGACTTAGAAGAATTTCGACTATCATATAATGCATTAGGACTAACACAGGTACTAACAACAATAGTTGAGCTACAGATTAACGAGCCAAGCCGGCGAATGCGTATTTATCTACTTGATGGACGTTCTATATCATTCCCGACATATCTTCTACAGTACATTCGCGCAGTCACAGCAAAACCTAAGGAGTATGCTTTAAAAGAGCTACCTCTTTCTCAAGGCCTGCAAAAGTTAAAACTATTTGCTCTCAGCGCAACGGAATGCTCTTGGATTGATGATCTATAATACACATGAATACAATTCGAAACATACAACCAGGCTCTGCAGATAATTCGGAGATAGGTAATGAGATTGTCCAGAGAGATAATTCTCATAAAAAGCCAGATGTCAGCAAAGTCTCACAACAAGTACTCAAGGAAGCAGCTCATAGCATCGATGTTGCTATCAATGTGCCGTTAGATAAGGAGTATTTTAGCAATCCGGAGAATGTCAGGAGGGATCTCGAGGCTTTTATGCAAGCATATAATCTGACCGTAGAAGGGAAATATCTTCTCGATAGCATCTCGGAGATGACTACAGCAAGCCCTTCTATAGCAACAGAAATATTACTCCCTAATGGAAGAATAGTTACTTGGGGTACCTATCAACATATGTGTAGCAGGGTTATGACAGGGAAAGGACAGGTTATAGCAATTAAAGAGATGCCGACACGAGCTGTCGTTACTCATTTGTTAACTGTTGTGGGTGTATTATTCCTCGATCGTGAATACTTTAACAACCCAGAGTATGTGAGAAGTGATCTTGAGGCGTTTAAGGTCGCATACAATGAATGCCCTAAGACCAAGTACCCACTAGATAGCATTGCTGAGATAACTACAACATCGCCTTGGAGCGATACTGAGATAACGTTACTAGATGGTCGAAAGATGAATTGGGGAACATATATGCGTACCTGTAGTAGTGCATTAGTAGGGATGAGTAAGTTGGCAGCAGTGCGGGAGATGAGTCCGGGTAGTGTCGTGAAATATTTATTGACGCTGCTTGAGGTAGAGTTTCTTGATAGTGACTATTTCAATAATTCTTCAAACCTCATCAGGGATCTCGAGGCATTCCGGACTGTTTATAACTTAAGTGTGGATGCAAGTGATGCTATTGTAAGTATTGCTGATGTAACCACCTCGACCCCTAGTCCAGAAACCCAGATAGTCTTACAAGATGGAAGAAAGATTACTTGGCATACATATGTTTCAGTATATATCAGAGCAATAACGGGTAAGCCGCGCAAACAAGCCTATCGTGATCTTAGCAAATCTGATGCCGTTAGATGTATAAAAGATCTAGCAGGTTGCTTGCTCGCCTCTAAGCTTGAGATAAGTAAATCATATTTTGAGAATCTACATAATATTAAAAGAGATCTTGAGTTGTTCCTCGTGGCTTACAATACAACGGCCACTAAGAGAAGCTACCTCAGAAGCGTGTCTGAGATGACTACTCATAGGCCAAATGGTGATACAAAGATAACTATGCATAATGGTGCAGAGATCACATGGGGGACATATCTTACAACATGTAGCCGCATGGTCACTGGTAAAGGGAAAGAAGAAGCCGTCAAAGAAATGGCAAGATCTGCTGCCCTGAATTACCTGAGAAGAATTGCTGAATATAATGTACTTCTTCTTGATAAATCATATTTTGAGAATCCCGAGAAGGTCAGAAGGGATCTAGAACTATTTCTAGAGGCCTATAATGAAAAGGTTGAGAGTTCAAAACGCATTTTAAGTATTGCTGATATGAATACCAGTTCAGCTAATGATGATGTGAGTATCAATCTTACTGATGGAAGTGGTATGACTTGGAGTGCTTATCTTCAGACATGCCGTCGTGCTTTAACAGGTAAGAGTAATCTAGATTCTATGAAAGATCTTTCTCTCAAGGATACTCTCGCCTATATGAAAGAGCTTGTTGGGGCCAAAGAGCAGTACCTAGATAAAGCATACTTTGAAGATCCCGTGAATGTGCAAAGGGATCTAGAACTGTTTATAGAGAGTTACAATAAAACCGTAGAAGGTGATAAACAATTAGGGAATATCTCAGAGATTGTGACAATCAAGCCGAGCGCCAATACACGTATTACGTTACCTAACGGTAAAAGTATTACTTGGATCACATATCTTCTTACTTGCGGTGCGGTACGATCAGGTAAGTCACAAAGAGCTGCTCGCAACGAAGTATCTTTGACCTCAACAATTAACTACTTAAAAGAAGTTCTTGGGATCAAGATTCAAGAAAGTATAGAATTTACTAAGGAGCACTTTAATTCCTCTGAAGAGGTTCGTCACATTTTGGAGATGTTTCTCATTGCAAATAATGAGACGGTAGAACAATGTCACTACCTCAAAGACATATTTACTGTAACTACTTATAAACCCAAGATGAATACGGTCATTACTTTCCCGGGAGGTGGTGAGATAAGCTGGGAAAGGTATCTTAAGACTTGTAGTAAAGTCTTAACGGGTAAATCCACTAGGGTTTCCCTTAAAGAGATGTCTTTTGCTTCAGTTATTAATCACCTAAAGCTCGTTGCTCTGAGTGGTGTAGAGAGTAGCTGGATAGATGAGTTATAAACCTATATGAATACGATACGCAACATACAAACAGAATCTGGTGATGAAAAAGAGAAGGTGCCTTCTACTGTTTTGCCGATCTCAAAACCCAAGGTCTCGGCTCACTCTGATAGTACGATGAAAGCTACGAATGAGAATGTGGATACTATTATGGAGATGTCAGTTATTACGATGGATATGTCTTACTTCAGTAATCCAGACTATGTTCGAGTAGACCTTCAGGCATTTTGTGATGCATGGAATCATGCACAAGGTGAAGCAGGGAAGGCTATAGATATCACTGACATGGTACCGCATAAAAAACCAAGCTCAGCTACAGAGATCGTTGCCGCAAGTGGTGAGCAGATAACGTGGGGTCTGTATGTAAAGTCTGCCTGCAATGCGATAGCTGGAAAGGAAAGAACCGATGCGTGTAAATACACATCATTAGCGCAAACAGTGCGCTCTATGAAGCAGCTTATCGGTATTGAGTTTGCTGAGTATCCTCCTATGGATCAAGCTTACTTTAGCAATCCAGACTACGTGAGAGCAGATATACAGGCATTTTGCACTGTATGGAATGCTTTGCAATCGGAGAGCGCAAAACATATAGGTGTTGGGGTGATGGATACATCTAGGCCAGGTAAGTCGACGAGTATTGTTGCGACCAACGGCGAGAAGATTACTTGGTCAGGATATCTCTTGAGATGTAGTAGTGCATTTACCGGAAGATCAAGCGCTAACACCTGGAAGGAGATGTCATTTACAGATGTTCTGCTCTATTTCAAAAGATTCTTGGGTGTAGTTGTTATGGATAAAAACTACTTCCATAATCCCAATTGTGTGAGAACTGATCTTCAAGCATTTTGTGATGCCTGGAATGCTCAGCTGAAGCCGGGAGAGGAGCGTATCGATAGTGGAAGCATGACTTCGACAACCCCCTCAGAATCTACGAAGGCGGTCACCTTTAGTGGTGAATTGATTAGCTGGCAAGCATATCAACAAAGATGCCGGATGTCATTAACTGGGAAGGCAAAGAAGGCTGCTCAACAGGAGATGAGTCGCTCGCATGTATTGAAGCATCTCAAGAAGCTTTCTGGTAAGACTCTCATGGACATAGAGTACTTTAACAATGCTGCATATGTTAGACGGGACTTACAAGCATTTTGTGACATATGGAATCAGACGCAAATGGACCCAGCAAAGCATATAGGTATTGCAGATATGACAACGCAGAAACGGCCCGTTCATAGTACACAGATAAATACTTTCAGCGGAGAGTCTGTCAGTTGGCAAGCATATTTGCGAAGAGGCAGCACAGCTATAACTGGTAAGGTCTCTCGGGAGGCTGCACAAGAGATCTCTTCATCAAGTGTACTGAGCTACTTAAAGCATCTTGCTTTGAGTACAGAGAAGCAGGATTCTTGGATTGATGAGTTATAATTATGCAGAATAACAATAATTCACAACTCGGTTCGAGTATCGATCAACATCACAAGACTCACTTGCCTTGTTTGTCTATCTCAAAGATTCCTTCGGATGGAGCTGAGAGTACCAGGCAGAATACCAATGAGAAAGTCTTAGGGGCTTTGGTCAGATCTGCAAAACTTGATAATGCATACTTTAACAATCCTGAGCATGTAAGGAGTGATCTTCATGCATTTTTAGATGCATATAATTCTTCAGAAAGTTTGCCTGGATCTATGTTGTCTGATATTCAGGAGGTTACTAGAAATCGACCATGGCCTAACACTTTGGCAAAACTATCAAATGGTTCGGAGGTGAGCTGGGATACGTATCTATTATCTTGTAGTAGGGCATTAACAGGGAAGATAACTGTGGAAGCATTAAAACATCTCTCACATTCTTCTGTTATC
Organism: uncultured Candidatus Peribacteria bacterium; assembly: GCA_964349895.1. GTDB lineage: Bacteria > Patescibacteriota > Gracilibacteria > CAYGIM01 > CAYGIM01 > CAYGIM01. Next base: position 5,208 of record CAYGIM010000057.1, read on the forward strand.
AAGCATTTGAAACGACTTACTGGCTGTAAAGTGCAGGAACTTAATCCACTTCCAAGCGGATACTTTCAAGATGCCCGTGCTGTAGAAAGAG
>CAYGIM010000058.1:0-5271 GCA_964349895.1 uncultured Candidatus Peribacteria bacterium
CACCCTACCCTCCCTTATCAAGGAGGGTTTCCTGAGTCCGCTGCTGCCCCGCTGAGGCGTGGGATAAGGGGGATGCAAGGGGGTTGGTTTGTGTTCCAAACCTTTACTGTACTGCAAAGTATGGTAGTTCTGTGATACTAAAAATCTTTGACAACAAGTGAAAAGAAAGAGGGCTAAAAGCCATGACAAACAAAAAGAATACCAAGACCATTGTGAAAAAGACAGACGTGCAAGAAGCTTCCGCCCGTCAAAAGGAGGGAGAATTGTCTTTGAATCTGTTTCTTTCCTATCTGGAGGTAGTTACCGTTACTCAACCTGAGAAGTTTAATCCCTGGCTTCCTTCAAATAGAAGTCGCAATGACAAATCCTTGGGGCTACGAGTTCCGGTCGAAGAGATCTTGGAAGGTTTTAATACAGTCTCAACTTTTAGAGACGAAGCCTTGGCAGAGTCAAACGCCAAAAGAGCTCACATGTTGGTGTATCTTGCGAGCTTGCATCGTGACAACTTGGAGATTGCGAAAGCCTTGAAGGCGTGCATACAATGCAAGTGGCTTCAGGTTGGACTTGTCTGTCTCGACGAATATTGGGTAAGAGATCAGAGTGATACGTTGGAAGTTCTAAGTCATTACTATAATCGTGTTGCTAGCACCTCTTACCTTGGCGGTACAGAGTTTAGTCACATGCGTAAGGGTGAATACTATAAGAGAGTTATAACGTTAGTTGCAAGGGAGCAAAGCCAGAGTTTCTTTGAGACATTCTTGAGCTTTATGAGACATGGCATTGGGTGTTTCCAGGTCACGTATCTTGAAGCCCTTGTATCATATAAAGAAGAGCCCTATTTCCTGACTTCACTGACGGCCTTCATCAAAGACGCATGTGATACAGTGATTGACTGTATCTTTAAGATCTATCAAGCATCTCCGCCTGACGGAATACTTCCAATTCTTTTAGAGGTGGTACGTCGGGATGATCTTCGCTTGATAGCAGAAGCAATGACTATCGCTGCAAAGCTTTCACCAGAAGTTGTGTATCCCTTCTACGAAGCCGAGGCGATTGCTCGTCCATTTGAACAAAGTACTGGGATGAAAGAAGCTTTGAATAGATATACTCATGAGGTTAAAGCAAACTTAGCAATGAAGCTTCTTGAGGAGCGCCCCTATCGCGAAGATGCTTGGGCACTTTTGACGGAAAACCTGACCCGTGAAACTGTAGATCTTGCTATACAGTTGGCTATGCAGCTACTTGAAAGCACCATGGATGAAAAGGTAGCTATTCCTGCTATGAACTTTTTAAGCATCTGTCGAAACATAGATGCTCATAAAGCAATCTTCAAGCAGGTAGAAAGTCGTAATATCAAGATATGTATTGGAGCGGTGAACGCTATCAATACCAAAGACGGGCTGGTCAACTTTGATAGGGTTTCTTGGGAGTTGTTGAATATTCTTAAGAAAGAGAAAGATGAGGAGTTTTGTAGAGCTATAGTATCAAAACTCCAGGAACTCACACATATGATCTCCCATGTCGAGATACATATCAAAGATAGACACCACCTAACTCAGGATGTTCAGAACAAAAAGTACATCGCTGAAATACTTGGTGCGAAAGCCTCAGTGCATGAGGGGCAGCACACTTGGGTCCTGCTGGACATGCTTAAGCTCAATAGCCAAGGCGCCAAACTTGAAATCATCCAGGCACTGGCAAACAAGTATTCCAGGTGTGTAGCATATCCATTGATTGAGCTGTATGATAAAGCATTTCTAGCAAGCCCGGAGCGTATCTTGATTCTCAAGAACTTTTCATCAAAGAAATGGGTTTGCGGTTACCCTATGGTGGTCGACTTTCTTTTGAAGAGAGTGCATGAATATATTCAAGAAGTATCAAACCAACGGCACAGCGAGTTTGATCTCGGAGTGTATACGAATATCGTCAGAGCGCTTGGTAATGTAAAAGCTATACCTTGGCTTGTAGAAGAAAGCGTAGTGAACAGCATTATCCATACGTTGATTGAAGGATTTGATAGTCAGGTTTACCAAGAATTTCGAAGTGCTTGTTTTGAAACCCTGCTTACCTACAGTGGACAAGAGATAGATAAGTTCTTTCTCAAGAATGCGTGTTGGGGAAATGTTACAAAGCTTAACTTAGAAGCGGGTAAGTTTGTTATCAATATCCACAAAGCGGCTGGAATAAAGATACTGATCAACTATATCGCTACGGGTGATCATGGATCAAAGAGAATTGCTTTTGTTCAGGCACTTGCACCAGTTATGAATAACAATATTGCTAAACAATTGTCCAAGATGTCTCTAGAGCGCGATGTGTTGGTTGCTGTTATGTATTCAGTCAAAGACCTCCAGACGAAGTTTGTAGTAGAGAACATCTTACTACGAGGTCTGATCTCTGAGTACGATAAAGCCAGACAAGTAGCTAGAGAAGTCGTTTCTACGTTCTCTCCACAGCTTGTTGCGACAGTATTATTGTCTTATGTTGAAAAACATGGGCCACATCCGAATATTGTTGAGCTTCTTACAGAGTCAGAACCATTACGAGCAACGTACTTTTCTTTGATGACAAAGCCGAAGAGAAAATCAAAAGCAAAAACCACACAATAATCCTGCTACATCTTTGATGTATGACAGGCTACGAGCTGATCGGGTACGTGTTACCCGGTCAGCTCTTTTTTTTGTGTGGTCGTCATCCTCGACTAGTCCATTATGTGAAAAAGAAAGTTGATCGGGGATCCAGGAGAAGAAACCTTATCAAAACATATAAGGAACTGGATTCCCGTTTTCACGGGAATGACAGACTTGAATGTACCTTGTACTCGGTTGACACGATACGCGCCTTATGATACATAGACGCTAATTGATATGCTAACATTCATGCATTATGGAATCAATACCAGGAGAGCCAAAGACAATACAGGATTGGATCGATGATATGGATGATAATGCTGCATTTGAGGAAGACTACTCAACATATCCGCAGTCAGGACTTAAAAAGTCTCTCGAAGGCAGTGATGATGAATCACAATCTGACGTCAGCCTAAAAGAGTTTATATCTAAGACGAATGCTATATTACATACACCGGCTCGAACCGAAGAGTAATGTAGAGAAGTTAGGCGAGATGTTATACAAAAAGCTGTGCATATTGCACAGCTTTTTAGTTTATCAACCTAAGCAGCCTAGGCTGCTTTTTCTTGATCATCATCCATCACCTTTGGCATGGGGGTTGCTGCAATGGTTGATGCATCCACCTTACTTGAGCCTTTGGTTGCAAGATATCCATTCAACTTAGCTAGGAGATCTTCTTTGGTCCGCGTGCCCATCCACTGGTCGACCTTTTGACCACCGTCAAAGAGGATCAGGGTAGGAATGCTCATGATGTTTAGCTTGCCTGGCTCGGTAGGGTTCTCATCTACATCCATCTTGCATACCTTTATATTGCCCGTGAGTTCAGTGGCTACTTCCTCGATAATTGGCCCCATGACTTGGCATGGTCCACACCAGGTAGCCCAGAAATCTACTAGTACAGGGAGGGGGGAGTTCCTAACTTCCTCATCAAACGAAGCATCAGTGATCACGAGAGCCATATAGATAGGTTTAAAGCATATATCTAGGTCCAGTGTACTATAAAAACAAAGGTTTACAATTTATCTATAACCGGTAATATTTGTGGGTTTGAAGGCCTAAAAGCCTCATTCAGTATTGCGCTACATCCTTTTTATGGATTTGCGTATTATCCAGAAGATCTTGTTTTTGTCTTCTGGGACCCAGTCACAGACTGGAGGATAGGTGAAAGATTTACTTAATTAACGAAAAAACATATGGCACAGACGCAAGATATCTTCGCGCAAATCGAAGCCATGATGCTAGACTTTCCTATGGATTTCAACCCAGGAAGTCTCGTCTCTGGTCAGATTATCGAGATAGATAAGACAAAGATGTTGATAGATATTGCTGGTGTTGCAACCGGTATTATTTCTGGTCGTGATATGCACGACTCTACTGGTTTAGCAAAGACGCTAAAAGCAGGGGACACGGTCGAAGCAGTAGTTATAAACGACGAGAGCCTAGATGGTCTGATCGTACTTTCTCTCAAGAAGGCGAGTCAGCTCAAAGCATGGGATCGACTTATCAAGATGCATGAGGATGGCGAACTTCTCGAAGTGCGACCTACTGAAGCAAATAAGGGTGGTCTTTTGGTAGACCTCGATGGTATCAAGGCATTTATCCCAGTATCACAACTGGCACCACTACACTATCCACGTGTGGAGGGCGCAAATGCTGAGAAGATCCTCAAGAGACTTCAAGAGCTCCTCTCTGTACGACTCAAGGTAAAGATTATTAGTGTTGATCAAGATAGCCGTAAGCTCGTGCTCTCTGAGCGCGGTGCGATGGAGGTAGAGATGAAGGGAGCGCTTGGCGATCTCATAGCTGGTCAGAAGATCACTGGTCATATCAGTGGTATCGTGAGCTATGGTCTTTTCGTTACCTTCAATGGTCTCGAAGGACTTGTCCACATCTCTGAGATTGCTTGGGGTCACGTCGATGATCCTCACAAGTATGGTAAGGTCGGAGACAAGGTCGAGGTTCTCGTGATCGGTGTGGATAAGGGTGAGAATGCATCAAAGATCTCTCTCTCTATGAAGCGTCTGGTCGAGGATCCATGGCAGGTGATTGCAGGTAAGTACAAGATCGGCGATATCATCGAAGGTGATGTCACTCGTATTACCAACTTCGGTGCGTTTGTACGTATCGAGCAAGACATCAACGGTCTTATCCACTTGTCTGAGATCTCAGATGAAAAGGTCAAAGATGCTGGTCGCTACCTGAAGGTTGGTGACATGGTCAAGGCGCGTATCATCGCACTTGATATCAACGAGCATCGTATCGGACTCTCTCTCAAACTAGAAGAGACAGAGGAAGAGAAGGCTGCACGTGAAGCTGCGACTGCTGCAAAAGACGAGAAGAAGAAAGCTCCTCGAGAAACTCAGGACAAGCCCGCTCGAGCTGCTGCTCCTAAAAAGGATGACGAAGCAGAAGAGGAAGAGGCTCCAAAGAAGAAAGTGAAGAAGGAAGAGGAATAGTGTTTGAAACGAAAAAAGATCCGCCTTGGCGGATCTTTTTTCGTTTCTGGTTCTCCCTTGCGTTCAGCGGGGGAGATGTAAGAGGGGGCACAGCTATATTTATATTCTAGAACCTATTGACTAGTTAATACTTGGACCCCCACCTAACCTCCCCCACGAAACCAATGTGGGGGAGGGATAAGAA
>CAYGIM010000059.1:0-5236 GCA_964349895.1 uncultured Candidatus Peribacteria bacterium
AGAGTGAGTACTCGAGCGAGTCGGGGATCCAGAAAATCTTATCTCCTGTTTGTGGCCTTATTTTATCAGAGATCTTCGCTGCGAAAAGAAAATCCTTCTTATTACTAAGCCTTTTTGAGCGATATCAGTGCGCCAAATATCCCGCCGATAGCCGCCCCTAGTCCCATGCCAATAAACAGAATGGCTTCAACTGGAGGCTGATTGGTCGTCAGGAGTATGTGTGATGAAAACAAAAGAAAGAGTATTCCATGAATCATAGAGGCAATGAGCAGCCCTCCAACTACACCACAAAGAGCTCCGATTATGCCCCCAAACATTACTTTGAAAAAAGATGAGATCATATGCGTAGGAAAGAAAATATCTTCAATATAACCATAAAGAATCAAAGAGCGATGTCAACAATGGCGCATATGTCATGTAGCAGATATGTGCTTGATGCAAAGGTTCTTAGAGTACTCATCCCTGATGCCTGGCGCTATCAGGGATGAAATGACCATTCAGTATATTCAGCTTTTGGGTTATATAGTAAGAGTCACGTCTTCTGGTTTGGTTCTTCCACACAATACGAGTCTCCAATTCTCGGGCTGCAGATATGTCTCTATAAGTCTTTGTATATCTTGAATAGTTGTGTCCTGAACATCTTGAATATAGGTAGATACATCGTAGTGCCTTGGTGACAGTACGTACGGTCGCCCGTGAAAGTTTACCCACTCGTCTGATGTTTGCATGTGCCGTTTGAGTGACTTTACTCTTCTGTCTTTGATAAACTGGAGTTCGTTTTCTGTAATACCATCTGCTTGAATCGCCTTGATCTCTAATACTATCTCATCGATCACGTGTTGAACTTTGTTTTCTGATGTCGCTGTATCTACGCCCCATGTTCCAAGGCTTTGGCCTCCAAATCTGCTTGCTGAAACGCCGTACACTAAACCATGTTGGTATCGAAGCCGCTTTGTGAGACGTGAAGACCTTCCACCTGCAAGTATGCTGCCAAGTATATTCATTTGTGCAGCTTCTAAACTGAATTGCTCTGGAGCTTTGACACCAAGGTATATCTGAGTCTCAGGACTATCAAAGAATGTAGTATCTATAATATCTTTAGGTATATCGAGTTTGTACTTTTGATCTTTACGAAAAGGAGTAGACGCAGAAAGTGGCAGGGTATCAAGGTGCGATACAAGTTCGTCTAGAGAGATGTCACCAGCAGCCACAAATGTCAGCCGTGCTGGCTCAAATAGTTTTTTGTAGTGTGACAGAACAGAGTCATACTCTAGGTTTAGTATAGTTCTTTCATCTCCTAACACAGCGTGCTCGTATGTAGTACCGCGTGTAAAGAAACCTACTATTGAGTCATAGTGAACGTCGTCTGGCCTTGAGTCGCTTCTATGTATTTCTTTTACAACTACATGCTTCTCGTTTTCAAATACACTCTTGTCGAAGAGGGATTCACATAGTGTTGACCGAAACACATCAGCTACTCTGCTGTAGTCACTCTTCTCTGATACTTCACTCCAGACTACTAACAGATCTTTGTTTGTGAAAGCGCCATAGCCACCTCCAACTGACTCTATGTGTTCAGCCAACAAATCCTTAGTGGGGAACTGACCTGATCCATTGGTAATCATATGCTCAATAAAGTGAGCAGCACCCGGCATTGTCTCTGGATCAAATTGAGAACCGGAGTTGAGAATGGCGTAGGTACTTATAGGTGCTGCAGGTCTTTGAAAAAGAACAACTCTTACACCATTGTTGAGTTTTGTTTCCAGGCGTGTAACCCCAAAATCTTCCAAAGCATTTTGAACATTGTGCATAGAGATGATGTGTTATGAGATATGACGCGGATAATAGGGACTTGGAAGTTGAAAATCAACACCAAATTTACTTGAAGTGTATGTGGATTTGTGCATACCGAGGCTTTCTATAGGCGAATATTTAGGGTGGTGTTATAATGCAAGTAAGCAAGAATCTCTATGAAACAACGTGTCTTTATCATCCACGGTTGGGATGGGTATCCAGAAGATGGGTGGTATCCGTGGCTCAAGAAAGAGTTAGAGGATAGGGGATTTGAAGTACATGTCCCAGCTCTCCCAGATACCAAGTATCCAAAGTATCAACCCTGGGTAGCAGCTATTGCCGCGGCTGTAGGAGAAGCTGATAGCTCTACCTATTTCGTAGGACACAGCATGGGATGTCCTGCAATTGGGCGTTACCTCGAGACACTACCGGAAGGTTCCAAGGTGGGCGGTGCAGTATTTGTCGCGGGATTTTTCCGTAGGCTTACGAACCTCGAGCATGAGGATAGATTTCAGGAGATCGCAGACAACTGGCTCGTGACACCGATCGATTTTACCAAGATCGCGTCACACTTGCCCCAGAGCATAGCTATATTCTCGGACAACGATCACTATGTTCCTCTTGATAACGCTGATGACTTCCGAGACCATTTACACTCAGACATCCGTATCTTTCCCAAGATGGGTCATTTCACAGAGCTCGAAGGATACAAGGAACTACCTATTGTACGGGATGCTTTGCTGGAGTTGATGGAATAGATCTATCAAGGCTGTTGTATCGTTCCCATAAACAAAATCTCTTGTGTCTGGTTGTCGCGGATTGCCACAAAGAAAGGGCGGTTTACTTCCATATAGAATATCTTTTTTGATGGGTTAAATGCTTCGGTTGCTACTACAGCAATAGCAGTTACAGCAGCAGCTTCTGTCCCTTCTTCATTTACTTCTACAAAGGTCTTATGTATGACTGAACTCAACTTCAGATCATTGCTAATACCTGTGAAGTCAGCATTGTCTTGAAATGCCACCTCCATGCCAAGCTGCGTGAGCAGTGGTACTAATCCCTTTTCATACTCCATCTTGAACCGCGGTAGCAATAGGGTGACGTCTTCTTCTTTGTACTGGCTCATCCAATCGTTCCACTTGTATGTATCCAATGACTGGACAAACGTATCAAGATCTTTTGGCAAAAATACGTACATGCTTAAGCGTTTGTTCTCGCCATATGGGAGGCTTACACTCTGGAAGTCTCGAGTCTCCAGGTACCGCATATCCTCATGCTGACGCATAAATGGAACTTTTAGTGGTGTATCAGCTATGCGTACGAAGTCTCTATCTTCTGTTTTCTTCTGGTCGAATGCTTGAGTCCAACTTCCTTTGAAATAGACTGCATTGATAAGTATCATCTTCATCCCACGGGGAATAGGAGATGGCACTATGCTTTTGATCTTGTCTTGAGTGTTCTTACTAACCCATGAGTTGATGGTCGTAGCAGCATCTGGATTGGTAAAGTCTAGATTGGATATCTCTGCCTTAAAGTAGCCTGCAACCAGATCACGAAACTCTTGGTTAAAATTCACGCCGTCTTTGGCCCACACGGAGTTTGCTATAGAGAGGGTTACCTTGGGATCGGGATTCTTCAAGCTATTGATCAATCCCAGACTTTCTTGATTGATCGTATCTATGTCTAGGTTCTGGAACTGCAAGGTCTTTTGCATAGCACTCTTTGTTTCGCTCCCTGCACCGTTGTAAACCATTGATAAGGCGAGAGCTATGCTTGAGGGAGAGATGAAGATATTGTGATTCTTTTCTTCTGTAGCGAGTAGCTTTATAGAATTAAACCCCAACGTATTGTGAGCTTGCGGGATGTGCGTAGGACTTTGAGGTTGTATAAGCTTTGGCTTTGCGGGGATTGGAGTGGGGGCGGAATTTGTGATAGGATTCGATCCTGTAGTTGAGACAGGCTGCTGTTGAAAAATCCTCCTTTCTACGATAAAATAGTTCGCTACCCAGATGATAGCAGTAAGGACGATCAATAATATTATCCAGATCCAAAAGTTCTTTTGATTCATGTGTAAATTGTAGCACTGTGCTTATGAATCCTCAATCTAAACTTTACGAAGATATTCGGTACCTATATCGGTTCTCGTCTCAAACAACCAACACTAAAACCATGCTAAATATGAGCGTTATGAACCATTCACTAGTAAGTTCAGGTACATAACATAAACTACTTTGTGACACATAAAATACACCTAGTTGTCTAAGTCTGTAGAGATGGCGTGCCATAAACTCGAGTGAAACGAGTAGTTTATGGTGCCCAGGAGAGGACACTCTTACATTCTCGCCCGAGTACACGCTCCGAGGTCGAGGGCTCAAATAATCGCAGTAGCTCATTTTTCGCTCCGAACCTTGACGGTTCTTCGTCCTCTGAGCAACCTTGAAATCCACATTTATAAAAATGTGTATTACAAGCCTGGTGCCCAGGAGAGGACTCGAACCTCCAAACCTTGCGGTACATGAACCTCAATCATGCGCGTATACCAAATTCCGCCACCTGGGCAATGGGAACTCTCCTATTATAGTAAGTTTCTATTTGGTGAAAAGGAAAAGCTCCATTTTCGTGAGAACTCATTTGTACAATAGAACCTTCCTGATACAATTAAGCGGTTAAACCCATGCTGGAAACCCGTTCTTGTATTTTACGTCAGCGAGGTGCAGTCTGTTCGATACTATATCTGGATTGCCCGCCTCGGCGGATCCAAGACTTCTATTACTCGCAATGACATAGGGAAGGCTTATGACAAATCTGGTTAGGAAGATCTTCACCAACACCATCTCACAAATCTTCGGAAAGGTAGTTACTGCGCTTTTGGGCGTGTTGGCGATCAAGATGCTGACCAACTACTTGTCAGTGACCGAGTACGGTCAGTACACGACGATCTACCAGTATCTCTCGTACTTCGGTATCATCGCAGACCTAGGGCTCTATACGATCGCAATACGGGAGATGACCAAACACCCAGATCAGGAGGAGAAGATTTTTGGTAATATCTATGGCTTGCGTCTTCTTCTCACTATCGCTTCGCTTTTGGTTGCTGTAGTAGTAGCCTTTGTAATCCCACAGTACCAAAACTCATACATCCCGCTCGGTGTCGCTATCGCGAGTATCACGACGATGCTCGCGCTGATGAATGGTACGATCGTGAGCATACTTCAGGTACGCCTCGAGATGAACAAGTCCACGATCTCCACGATACTAGGAAAGATCATCAATGTTGCAGTGATGGCAGCATGTATCTATGTCATCTACCCCAAAGACCCAAATGCTACGGCTATATCGTATCAGGCTTTTATGGCGATCTTGTATGTGGGGATCATAGCAAATATCGTGCAGCTAGCTCTGAGTCACTGGTATAGCTCAAAGTATCTACGAGTAAAACTCA
>CAYGIM010000060.1:0-5194 GCA_964349895.1 uncultured Candidatus Peribacteria bacterium
AGGGTGAAGAGCGTATTGCTTTCATTCAGCTGGATGTTCACTCCATGATATCCCAGGAAAGCCATGTAGCCACCAGAGTTCATGAAGATGTTACCATTGTTGAAAAGCGAGATGCTTTCTGTCAGCTTGTGACTGTGAAAGCCTTTGATGACTGTCTGGGCTTCTGTGTCGACTGCACGAGCCGGTACACAGATCAGTAGCATAAGCACAAGTGCTATAATAAATCTTTTCATTGCTTCCTCCTTTTTAGATTTCAATTGTTTCTTTTTTGTTTCTGGATCCCCGATGAGTACTCGAGGATGACGGAGATAATGGCCTGGGCCTTATACATGAATCTAATCTGTCCATAAAGCATTCATGAGTAGAATGTGTCGATGATTTCTTACATACCCTGTTAAAAGTTGATTAACCATCCTAAGAGACTTGTCATGATCATACTGAAGAGAATTGTGGTGGAGATGATAGTGTGAAGTAATTTATGATTTCTTTCATTTGGGTTGAAAAAGACTTCCCAAAAAGACTTCCACCAATATTTGAGATCTCTTTTTTCTTCAAGCTTGATTCTAAGTATCCTTATGCCCTGATCCATAGGGGTTTGCTCTACAGCGGGTGCGCTTTTGCCACATATCTGAGAGATGGCAGCCAAGAGAGCAAGCTCGCTAGAGAGAAGGTGTCTAATCTCACAGATTAACTCATACTTGTCATCTGGAATTGTGATTCCTGGAAGCTTGTAAAGCTCAATCATAGTAGCTAATCTCTCCTTATCGCCAGTTTCCTCAACGTAGTTTGTGAGTTCCTGGTGCAAAGCTCTAAGTGTTTTCATATCACTCATATCGGTTCTCCTTTTGTTTTTGTACGTGATTTATAAGAATATTTCGGATATATGTCAAACTATCAGTCGTATAAAAGTATGAAAATGTTTACTTTAAGCCAAGTAATTTGCTACTATAAAACTATATCGTCTGATTTTTAGACACTTTGAAGAAAGAGATACTTATCCAGTCGCTGGGACTCACAGACAAGGAGGCCTCTGTGTATTTGGCTGTGCTTGAGCTGGGGAGTAGCACCGTACAGCCGATAGCCACGCGTGCAGGTCTCAAGCGTACATCTATCTACTACTTCATAGATCATCTCGTAGAGCTTGGCTTGATAGAGCATGTGAAGATTCGCGGCAAGATGTACTACAAGGCGCTCTCGCCCAAGAAGCTTCTGACGCTCCAAGAGAGTAGGCTCGACATCATACGCGACGCCCTGCCTGAGTTTATGAGCACATTCAACGCCTCTGCCCAGAAGCCCAAGATCAGTTACTTCGAGGGGGTGAGTCAGATACAAAACATCATGATGGAAGAGACGAGGTGCAAACAAAAAGCATGTTATATATGGCCAGGAACAGACGTGATAAGTATGATCGGCGGCAATGTGTTTATAGAAAAAGTCGACAGGATGCGAAAAGAAAATGGTGTATGGATTGATGTGATTCACTTTCGGGGCAAAGAAACAAAGTTTATAGGGTCGGCTCCGGGGAAAAAAGAAATGCGAACTGCTCGGTATGCACCAGCTGGTACCACATTCCCACTTGTTATGGGATTGTATGATACCGGAAAGGTGGGATTTTTCACCACACAAAAAGAAGGCTTTGGGATATTGATAGAGAGTACAGAGATGTTTGTCGCAATGAAGTTTCTCTTTGACATGTTTTGGTCCCAGTCAAAGCCGATAAAAGAGTCAGAGTGGTAGGCTTCCCTTTATGGCATTGCGAGGAGTATTCGACGCGGCAATCCAGGCCTTTGTATTGTCATCCTCGACTAGCCCACTATGTCAAAAAAGGAAGTTGATCGGGGATCCAGTCTTTTACTTTCTGGATCCCGGGTCGTGCTTGAATACGATCGTGCCCGGGATGACGGAGAGACGGATAATAGGGGAATAGGACATGTTTAAGAAACCAGTTGCATTATGTACTAATGCTTGGTAGCATAGAGGTGTTCACCAACGGAAAAGTACCCCTACAAGTTATCGTCCTTGTGGGGGCTTTTCTTTTTTCTGGCTACTTTGTACGCCAGCTTGCTTCGGAGGTCGCTTACAAAGCGTAGATATGGGTGGAAGATCTCGAGCTTGAGGAGAGCCGAGTATTTGCGCTGATTTGGTATCATCAGTGTCTTTAGCTTGCCTTGCTCCAGCAGATGTTTTGCCAAGCAGTGGAAGTCTCCATCTCCTGTGACGATGATAGCCCCATCGTAGGTAGGCAGGTCTATCATGGCCTGTAGTACGAGCTCGGCATCACAGTTGCCCTTGGTTGTACCATCTTTGTACACAAGGGTGGGCTTGAAGATACAGATATACCCAGCATCTTGCATCTCCTTGTACAAGTCGCTGTTACCAGCTACAAAGCCGATAAACATATATGCTCGGGTAACTCCGTACTTTTCTAGGAGGTAGGTCCGAAAGCGTTTGAAGTCAAACTTCCAGCCTAGGGATTGGATCGAGAGGTGGAGGTTCTGACTATCGATAAAGGCGTAATTGTTCTCCTGAAGTTTTGGCATGCATGGGGGTAATATATTTAGTCTGGCACAAAAAGTCCAAAGGTAAATAGCGCTACGAGTTACCACCGTCAAAAACATGCTTTGCATGTTCATGTCGCTGGTAGCCCCAACGGGATTCGAACCCGTGTTCTCAGATTGAAAATCTGATGTCCTAACCCCTAGACGATAGGGCCTGGTAAGTACTTGCCTATTGTATGGAGTGGGGCTTGGTATGTAAAGGGTATGTAATATTTGACGTAGATACCAGACATTGGGTATACTTTAGATTGATTTAATGGGGTTCTGAACCTAGTTATACGAGCACTCGCATATATAGAGTGCCAATATGGATTTAAACTTATATTTGGATACATAGTTAAAAACTCTCCATCGTATGAAACGAAGAGGAGAGTTTTTATAATGTTCTATTTTATTTCATGTCGCTGCCGGCGGATTCAGCAGGGAAACAATAGTGAGTGCTCCCATGCCATTTCCCCCGATCAGGTGGTGTGTAGCCATTGCCGTAGGCGAGAGCGCTATGACCCTGCCTACAGAACAATATTCTACACGACCTGTGATATACCCCTCGTCATGCTCCACAAGTTGCAGTTGGGTGAAGGGTTTGATCTCCCCTTCATTGAGCCGGAGTTCATAGGTCTTCTTTTTGCTTTGAATAGCTTCAAAACGTTTCTTTTTGATCTTCTTCTGGATGGTAGTGTTGTCCGGTTTCCACAGCTGGATCGATATCAAGATGATGCCGTTCGCCAAAAGCTCATCGAGACTCCAGTAGCCTTGGAGGACATCACTTGTGATGATCTCGCAGAAACCTGCTGTCTTCTGGAGCGTTTGCTGAGGATCGCTACCATTGATGATAGTCAGCGAGATCCCTTCTTCCAGCTTTGCATTCTCTTTGAAGACCAAGAACCTTTGCTGACCGCGCTCCAGAGCATGAAATGTATCTGGGGCAACGCGGACGACGCTCTTATCATCACGTACTTCCAACTTGCTTACCTGAAACATCATACTCACCTCGGACTTTTATTTTGGATAGTATAGTGATCTGGTCTGTAATGGGAATAGATACTTGTGACTAAATGAATATTCTATTTCCATGAGCAGGTTTTTGCCTATAGTAGAGAAAATATCCTTTATTGCTTACCTATGAAGTTCGATCTTTCTCAAGCTGCAGGCCCTGTTCGATTTATAGGTAGTAGTTTGGTTATTGCTTCCTTGTTATTCGTAGGAGGAATATCAACAGGATTGATCGGTAATACAGATGCGCAGGCATACCAAACAGCTCTATCTGTAGCAAAGAAGAAGCCTTCATGTGCAAAAAAGACTTGCTCTAAGATTGCATCATGCAGTGAAGCATACTACCAGCTAAATACGTGCGGTAACAAAAGCCTAGATCGCGATAGAGATGGAATTCCTTGCGAGACTATTTGTAAATAGGCATCGATACACAGCAAATTACCCACTCCCGAGGTTATCGGGAGCGGGTCTGTTAGGTGAGAGACAGGATGGTGATCATACTGCCTGGTTTTGGGAACAAGATCTTCAGATCAGAGGGCTTGAGTGTCATGATACTTCCCATACGGCACAGGAGCTGACTTCCAGTGGGCTTTCCTTTCGGATCTAGCTCTCTTAAGTTGAGACTGAAGTTGGGCTTGAGGGGAGTGTCTCCAAGAACGATCTCATAGGTCTGTGTTTTTGCCTTGATCCTATGGAATGAGCTAGTATCAATACTGCGCTGTACAACAGCATCCTGATGGACGGTCTGGTCTGTATGCGGTAGGACTGAAGTCAATGATACGATCTGGAAACCATGCTTGGAAACGTAGTTAGCATCTTTGCCAGCACCAATGTCAGATAAGGAATAGCATTTACCATATCCGACATTTTTGAAGTCGGCCAGCTTTTGATCCTTTTGTGCATCACTCGAGGCTTTGATCGTAGTTTTCACAATCACCGTTCCTGAGTCTTTGTAACGCCGGTATTCTTTGGGCGCAATATACGCCAGCATATGACCGAGCTTGATGGCATCATAGATCTCTGCAGGAACCTCTAGTACCTCAAGATCTTTTGTCATGCTTATTGACCTCATCTATGTTTGTTTTCGTCGTGAGTGTATATAAAAAAAGAGACATGTCAAAGGAGGGGAGAAAGGTATTCTTTGAGCATCTGTTTCAATGTTGTCTTTCCTTTGGTTGTTTTGAAGTATTCTTCTCTTCTCAATGCATCTTTCTTATTAAGAAAGGCCTCGTAGAAAATAAGCTCAAGGGGCAATCGTTGTGCTGTTGAAACATTCTTGCCTCTATTATGCTCTTGAAGTCTTCTTTTTAGATCGCTGGTAAAGCCCAAGTAAAACTTGTAATCTTTGAGACTTCTTAATGCATATACATAATAGAATCCCATGCCATGCGTAGTCTATTAATACTCATTTCAGCATAACTCATTTTGATCCAACGACAAATAACTGAATGTTAGCTATGAACCATTCACTGAATACAGCTCAGGTACACAGCATGAACCACGTGCTTACTGAAAGTACGAGTGTGTTCTGAACTCTGCTGGCGTGCCATGTACCTGAGCCCTACTGGGTGAATGGTTCATGGTGCCAAGGGGCAGGATTGAACTGCCGACACAAGGATTTTCAGTCCTCTGCTCTACCACTG